>JAYEFK010000061.1:0-26965 GCA_034658575.1 Methanobacteriota archaeon | reverse complement strand
CGCAATCAACATCAAAAACCGATATGTACCCGCGGACTGCGGGGAATTAACGCCTGTGGAGATGGTTGCATGAGCAGCCGCAAGGAAGCAGGAAGCCCCGTTACTTGTAGCGGGGAGGAAGTCACCATGCTATCACCGGATACTCCGAGAAATATCCGCCCACCCGATGAATTGGCAAAAGCAACCATCTCCTTCGCAAGCGAATCAGGTACCGACCCCTTAAACTAAATCAGGTAGCCCTCACCCTCATCGAGGATTAATTCCATCTCTTCCATCAGGAAACCTCTGATCCATTGTTCTCTTCACCAGGATACACCTCCTCGATCGCGGGTATCTCCTGCTGCGACCTCTTGACCTTCGCGGATGCCGGACTTGTCCCAAGAACATTCGCCCACGCGCCTTCAGGCATATACCCGATCCCGGGATGCTCCTTCTCAGACTCCTTCGCTCTGACGACAACAGCACCCGCCCCGCTCTTAATCTCCACAAGATCACCGTCCTTGACCTCGATCTTCGCCATATCCCCCGGGTCAAGAACGATCACCGCTGATAGCTCCTGATATTCACTGCTAAACTTCCCGTGCCTGAGCCCCGCCTCTGTCCGGAAGATATCAGGATACGTAACGATCGCGACCATGCACTCTGGCGCCGCAAGAAACTCACCAAACTCCATCTTCATCACACCACCTCGAGGAGCCGTTTCAGGATTGCACCGTCAGACAGACGCTCGCTCTCGCGGATCAGCGGGAGCTCTACCGTCTCGCCGTCCATGCGCACCGCACTGCCAGCAGCGTCGATGCCGCCTGCCGCGCACGGGATCACGACATCAGCGTACCTCGATGTCAGGGTCTCATTCGGGTCGATCACAATCATCTTCCCGTTGATGTTGTGCGCTGGAAGCGAGTTCATGAGATCGAATCCGAGACAGAGGATGCAGTCTGCTTCGTGGAGATCCATGCCGCCACTACTGCTGTCACTACCAACACCGCCGCCATCATCGCCCGGATGATTGTGCAACTGGCGCAACTGCTCCGCAATCGATCGAAGGTTGTATCCGGGCGCAAGCGGAAGAAGACGAAAATCGGAAGATTCGTTCAGCCGGTCCATCAGCCGGACGGTCGCATCTCGCGGAGGTGCCGATGTACCGGTTCCTGCGAAGATCACGCCGAACTCAGACTTCTTAAGCGTGCCTGCAAGTTTCAGTATCCGCTTCTTGTTGTATGTAGTCTTTGGAACCTTATTGGAAAGCGCATCCATCAGCGCATCCATAAACTCGATCTGGCGATTCGGATCGATCGTATATTCCTCCTTACAGATGCTTGCGGTGTGCGAGAAGCGGATATCGATGGTGATTGCGGTCCGGTCCTCCTCCCAGCCGTGCTGCCGTTTCTCGCCGCGTGGGTAGTATGCATATCTGGAGAGAAGGCGCGGATGCGTATTCATGGGATCGCACCCTAAAAAGACGATCACGTCTGCGTAATCCCGCACCTCCGGAAGCGTGCAGGTTTTAACTCTTCCGTCGAGGATATCATCAAAAATGTTCGTGTGAAACGTTTTAATCTCTGCACCCACCTTCTCTGCAAGTTCGATGCCGGTCGCTTGTGCCTCTGTGACCGAATTCCCAAATCCGACGAAGACTGGCTTTTCTGCGGACACAAGAATCTCGGCAGCCCTCTTGATCGCAGCATCCATATCCACAGGACTCTGGTTCACCATCGGATCGATCTGCGTGGTGCTTGTGATGTGCGCATCCCCGATCCGGCATGCGTGTCTGCAATCGTTCTCCCCGACCTCAATATCATCGCAGAGAAGCGCACAGCCAGTGCAGACCATTATCCCACCTCATTCTGCTTGATCTGTTTGTTTTGCTCGATTTTCCTTATTTGCTCAATCTGCTGCACAAACATCATCGGATAATCCATCTCTGCATCGTATCTCATGCCGACGTGCACAACCGCAGTACCCGATCTGATGACCGCTTCCACGCCAAGCATCCTGCCCTCAAGTTCGCAGTATCCGAAATCATTTAGGCGTTCCCTGACCATTTCACGGTCGATTGCAACTGTTATCGACTGCACACACGGCTGCAATGATATACTGTCCCTGATCGCCGATTCCATGCTGCCTGCCGTGCCTAAATTGACAGGAGAGCCAACGAACTGGTGATACAGGGCACCAAGTTTGATTCCCGATTCAAAGAGGGCAGTGTCCCGGTCTGTTATCTCAGCCATCATGGTGACTGGTGTCTACGGTGCTATTAATATTACGCCGCCAGACTCCGCACGAACTCCTTTACGCCGTCCCCATAAGGTTCACTGCATACGATGTCCGCCTCGTCCTTTAGCGCGTCAACAGCATTCGCAACCGCCACCTTGACGCCGGCGACTCCGAACATCGCAAGATCGTTCTCGGCATCCCCGATACATGCGAGGTTCTCCCGGTTAATCCCGTAGATATCGGCTGCCTTTGCAATCCCGCTGCCCTTGTCAACGCCTTTGGGCATGATCATCACATCGTTCCGGTTAAGCTCGATATCGACCGACAGATCGTTTCTCCTGATGATCTCGTTTGCATCTTTAAGATACGGAAGCGTGGTTGCAACGATCACCTCCTCGACCTCGACAAAATCCACGCCCGCAAATGCGGATTTCAGTTCTTCCAGCCCTTCGCCAAGCAGGATCTTTGCGCCGGTTACCGGATCATAGATGACAGCACCATTCTCTGCGATGATGACATCTACAAAGCCGCGTCTCTCATTCACATCCTCCAGGAACGGAAGTCGTCTCCCGGATGCAAGGAATACCTTTATCCCATTATCCTTCGCGCTTTTCAGACTGGTTACCGCATTTTTAGAGAGAACCAGCGACTCATCCGTCAATGTCCTGTCATAATCACATGCAATTGCTTCTATTTTACCTGCCATTCTACAACAAACCCCTTATCCATCTGTTCAAGCGATATCAATTCAAGCTGGCACGCGCCATCGATGCCGGAAAACCCGGTACCGTCGGCAAGTGTCGGCGACGAGTCCCCGCCGAGAATCATGTTCCCGACGTAGACATAGACCTTATCCACCAGCCCCTGGCTGAGAAGGCTCCAGTTCAATCTGCCGCCGCCCTCCACCATCAGTCTGCGCACACCCATCTCGTACAGGCTCCTGAGTGCGGATGCAAGATCGACCCGGTCCCGGTGCTCGCCCGCAACAACGATCTCAGCGCCTGCCTCACGCAGCCTGTCAAGACGCACGCCCGGTGCGGATCCGGAGACCAGTATGATCCGCCTGCCAGCCCCTTTCCTGAGAATGTCGGCATCCACAGGCGTACGTGCAAGACTGTCTGCAACGATCCGGATGGGGTTTTCATCCATCCCCCGATCCAGCCGTTCTCTCCTGAGTTCCTCTGATTTGACCGTCAAACTCGGATTGTCCGAGAGAACCGTGCCTATCCCGACCATAATGGCGTCCACCCCGTATTTCAGTCTGTCAACACGCCGGAAGTCATCTTCTCCTGAAATTGGTATCTGCTTTCGTGTATATGCCGAAATCTTTCCATCAGCGCTCATAGCAGCATTTATAAATACATACGGACGCATATCATTACTCTCAGAATAGTTTGGGAATTCGGAACAGATATCTTTGAGGGGATGGATGGTTGCAAGAACGCAATATCTGAATCTATCCCGAATTCCATACTCACTATAGGGACTCGTAGTATATTAATGATGCGGTTCTTGGGTCCGGGGTTTTATTATTTTCCGGTCGGCAGGATTCTCGGCAGCACAGCAGGTCGTGGGATGCAGGTGAACTTGACAACCACACCGGTTGCAGCAATATTTATATGTCAGACCGCTCCAACACGTTATACATGGGAAATATCAGACCAACATACATCAAAAAAATCGCAAAAGAGTTGATTGAAAAACGCGGTTACGCATTTGGAACCGACTTCGAGTCCAATAAGGTGCAGGTTGCCGAGCATACGGACATCACCAGCAAGATGATACGCAACAGGGTCGCTGGTTATATCGTACGCAGAAACGTGATCGCAAAGCGTTCAAAGATAATATAAGGTGGTGCTTATGGATCTCAAGGGCGCTATGCCTGCGCTGATAACTCCGTTCACGCCCGATCGCAGGATCGACGGGGCTGGGTTTAAGGATAACATCAAGTATACGATCGAGCATGGGGTTTCTGGTATCGTTCCCTGCGGAACGACTGGCGAATCAGCAACGATAACGCTTGAAGAGCACAAACAACTGATCGATATCGCGGTTGACTGTTCCACAGTTCCCGTGATCGTGGGAACTGGATCGAACAACACTGGAGAGGCGATCGAACTCACCAGACATGCAGCAGACGCGGGTGCCGATGCATCGCTGCTGATCACGCCGTATTACAACAAGCCGAACCGAAACGGGATTATCGCGCACTTTGATGCGATAGTGTCCGCTGTTGATATCCCGATCATACTCTACAACATCAAATCGAGAACCGGCATCAATCTCGAACCCGAGTTGATAGCGGAACTCGCAGAGATCTCGAACATCATCGGAGTCAAGGAGGCAAGCGGCGATCTGGGGCAGGTATCACGCATCATCGAACTGACCATGGACTCCGATTTCATATTGATCTCGGGCGATGATGCCCTGACGCTGCCGATCATGTCGCTTGGGGGCGTTGGCGTGATATCGGTGATTGCAAACATCGCTCCTGCGCAGACTGTCGCTTTTGTAAATGCGATACGTGCGAACGACAGCGATGAGGCGAGACGTCTGCACTACCAGCTTGCTCCGCTTGTGCGGGCGATGTTTATCGAGACGAACCCGATCCCTGTGAAGACCGCTGCCGGCATGATCGGTCGTGCAGCCGGACCCTTGCGGCTTCCGCTTGCACCGATGGGTGCACAGAATGAGCAGAAACTCAGAAGCGCGCTTGTGGCGGCTGGAATGCTCAAGGAATAACTATCGTGTTTGCTTAAGATTGCATCGCCCGAAGAGGCGGTGCTTGAGATGATCAGGGGGGGGTGTTGGGGTGAGATCAGTACCTCTATAGGGAAAAGAAGATGAAAAGAATCGCATTCCACGACCGTGAGAAGGAGATAAAAGAGATACGGGCGATACTGGATGCAGAGCCGTCTCTGATCACCTTTGTCTACGGACCGATAAACAGCGGAAAAACCACACTGATCAGCCACTTAATCGAACAGCTTCCGGAAGAGTATACCATCTTCTACATAAACTTAAGGACCAAATTCTTATCGAGTTATGATGATTTCATCGAGTCGCTCTTTGAGATGGAGATGGAGACTGATGAGGTGTTGAGGAAGAGAAAGGAGACGCTTGCGGAGCTGGTTTCATCTGTTACAAGGGTTGCAGGGATACCGATAAACAAAGAGTTTCTGGATTACGTGTTCAAGGACAACAAGCCGAAGAATGCTTTTTCGTATATAATCAAACTCTTTCTAGAAGTGAAGGCAACAGGTAAACAACCAGTGTTGGTTCTGGACGAATTACAGAAGATTGGGGATGTGAACGTGAACGGTTCGCTCATCTACGAACTCTTCAACTTTTTCATAGACCTGACAAAGGAATTGCACTTGTGCCATGTCTTTGCTGTCTCATCAGATTCGCTCTTCATCGAGCAGGTTTATAGTGAGGCGATGCTGCAGGGGCGCAGTCGGCATCTGCTGGTCGATGACTTTAATGAGAGTGTGACGATGGATTTTCTAGACAGGCATAACTTTAGCGATAAAGAAAAGACTGTTGCATGGGACTACTGCGGTGGAAATCCGATATATCTGGTTGAACTCGTGAATTGTGAAAACAGGGAAGAAAAAGTTAAAGAGATGCTTGTGCTCAGGACTGGCGAGATAAATCAGCGAATAAAAGTCTTAAAGATAGTAAACAAGAAGATTTTGTTCGAAGACGAGGAAATAGAATTAAAATATGAGAATGTAACAAGAATTCTCGATGAATTTTCGGATGAAGAATCTTATGCTTATGAAATGATTACACCGGAAATCGCATACCTCGTCAAGGAGAACATTCTCTTCGTTGATTCAGTCAGAAGAATCATCAAGCCGCAGTCGAGGCTGAATCTGCTTGCGATACGAGAAATTATTGAGGATGGGTGATCAAAAATGGATAAAACAAAAGTAGTTGCAGGGTCGGTTCTCACGGTCCAGACCGCATCACCACATCATCAAACAGTCACTCCATAACCCGCACAAACTCCCCTTCCGCACCAAGCGGCATCGTCGCATCGATACCGATCTTCGTGGTCGTGCCATCCGGAGCAGAGATCGGATCGAGTGAACTACCGCGCACATTCGTGATCATCAGTACATCCCGGTCGCCGAGCACCCTTGTTGCGATCGCAAACTCGACATCACAGGAATCATAGATGTTGATGTCAGGATCGACCACCACCACATTCTTGAGACTCGGATGCGCTGCAAATGCTGCAAGCATCGCGTTTTTTGCGTCGCCCTCGGTCTGCTTCTTAATCATCACCACCGCATCAAAGTAGCAGCATCCGCCTTTCGTCAGCACGACATTTCTTGCATCGGAAACCCCGTTTACCGCGCTTAATATTCTCGGCTCATACGGAACGCCCATCAACAGTTTGTGCTCGCTGCCTGACGGTATGATCGCATGGTAGACCGGGTCATGCCGGTGGATCATCCCTGTGAGGTGGATCACTGGCTCGCTTCGCACCCGGTCATACGTCCCGGTGATATCCACAAACGGTCCTTCATCCGCGGTCTCTTCCCCGATGTAACCCTCAAGCACGGTCTCGCAGTGCGGCACCCGGATGCCGTTGTCGCACTCGAAGACCTCAAGCGGCGCTTCCTGGAGTGCGGATGCGTAACGAAACTCTGTCCCCTCGGGTACGCGTGTACAGATGGCAAATAGGACTACCGGGTCAAGCCCGATCGCTATTGCGACAGGGAGCTTCTCTCCGCGCTCCAGTGCTTTTTTGTGCATGAGGTAGGTATGTCGCGGCGCAACAAGGCGCGCTGCGAGTTCATCTTTCCCGATAACCATCATCCGGTGGATCGATGCGTTCATGACCCCGTCCATCTCAGTCACGAGGACGCCTGCTGTGATGTAAGGAGCGGGATCGTTTTTGAAGTAGGTGAAAACAGGTAGTTTTGACAGATCTGGCTTGCTCCTGATCTCTTTTGTTGGGGAGTCTGCAACGAGTCTTATCTCCCCGTCTGGTTCGACGGATGCGAGATGTCCTGCCACATCTTCCCTGCTGATACCGAGGGCTGTGCAGAGAGCCTCTCTCGATGAGAGGAGATTCACAGCGACACGTTGACCGTTGATGTTGTGGAAGAGGTGCGGTTTCTCGTTTCCCGCGACCCTTGCGGCATCGTATTCCGGGGATACTGGCTCCTGAACCTCGATTAAGTTGCCGTCGGTCTTCAACTGGTCTATAAAACTTCTGAAAGACATTGTTCCACCTGATATTTGGTTAGTATGGCGTATGGAGTGATAATCCTTTCTGTAGCATCCGAACTTCCAGGGTAAAGTCTCTTGTTATCCGTTATCCTCGCTTCTTCTTACGTGTTCCGGTTACGGCGGCGGATCACGATGAAGATTATCACTGCCGCAAGGAGCGAGACTGCAAGCGGTATCAATTCTGCCGGCACTTTCTCGGGTGCGTCCTCCAGCGGGATTGTAGGGATATCAGACATGGACGCTGATACTACCGTCATATTCCCCTCTGAAACCGAGACGGTTTCCGTGTAACGCTCGTATCCGTACTTCTCTACCGAAACCGTGTGGTTCCCGGGCGTTACATTGTAGATCCAGAACCAATCAACACCTGTCGCGCCCTGATAGACATTATCGAGATGAACATCTGCCGCGGACGGATACGACCGCACACGGATGAAACCAAGCTCGGGAGAACTCTTTACGATCTCTGCGATCTCCTTCTCCTCCCCTTCCATATCCTCGATTCGTGTTGGCGCAGTCTCGCCCTCCCCCATCACGTGCACGTCAACCGGCTCCCATGTGCGCTTATCGATTATCGATTGATCTGCAATCTCGAGATGGTATGTGCCGGGCTGCACATCCTCGCTTGCATGGATCGTGATAGGATATGCCATCGATCCCCCTCTCCTTATCACTCTCAGTTTATTTGCTCCGTTTACCAGTATCCAGTCGGGCACCGACCGCACAATCACACTCACGTCCACATACCCATCTCCCGCATTCTTAAGCGTGGCATTGAAGGACGCGTCTGACCCGGGAACGACATAGACCGTGTATGGCGTATCTGTGAAGGTGATGTTGTCACTGCCGCCGGTTCCCGCACAGCAGTTCGAGATCGATGCAGCGATTATGATAGCGAGCAGTACGGTTCTGTACATGCGATTACTTCTTGACTTAAGACCCCAAATAACCTTCCAGAATTTGGCTCCAGATTACCATCACGCAGGTTCGGGCACCGGTTCGGTTATGGGTTCCCAGAATGGCATGATATATTTTGTGAGATCGAATGGCTCAAAGAGTATCTGTTTGGTCTTTGTCAGGGCACCTTCGATCGCATCCCACGCGATCCAGTCGGTCATGGATGATCAAAAGGAACCCATCTGGTATATGATTTGCAGTGTTCGGGGTTTTTCAACACCCCGGCACCACCCAGAACCCAATTCAATTTCACTTGAGTTGAGTTCCATTTTAATTTTTAGAAGCATTTAAATATTGCCACTTCCATCATCCAGAATCATGAGTCTCATAAGAGAAGCACAGAACGGACAGATCACAGAAGAGATGAAGACGGTCGCGAAGGTTGAAGGCGTCGACCCTGAGTTTGTACGAAAAGGGGTTGCGAGCGGAAGGATCGTGATCCCGGTAAGCCCCTACCGGGAAACCATGTCGTGCGGCGTCGGAAAGGGGATGCGCACCAAAGTGAACGCATCGGTCGGAACGTCGTCTGACATCGTGGATATCGATCAAGAGGTGAGAAAGACCCAGGTGGCAGAGAAGGCAGGCGCGGACACCATCATGGAACTCTCGACAGGTGGCGATCTCGTGGAAGTCAGGAAGCGCGTGATTGCTGCAACGTCGCTCTCTGTGGGAAGCGTTCCATTGTACCAGGCGTTTATCGAGGCGATCGAGAAGAATGGCGCGGTTGTGGACATGAATCCCGACGACCTCTTCCGGATCACGGCAGAGCAGGCGAAGCTCGGAACGAACTTCATGGCGATTCATACCGGAATAAACCTCCTGACAGTCGAGCGTCTCAAGAACCAGGGAAGATACGGAGGACTGGTCTCGCGAGGCGGCGCGTTCATGACCGCGTGGATGCTTCACAACGAAAAAGAGAATCCGCTGTACAGCGAGTTCGATTATCTCCTCGAGATCATGAACGAACATGAGGTCACGCTCTCAATGGGTAACGGCATGAGAGCCGGAGCAGTCCACGACGCAACAGACCGGGCAGGGATCCAGGAACTGATCATGCATGCAGAACTCGGCGACAGGGCGTACGATGCAGGCGTGCAGGTCATCATCGAAGGTCCCGGGCATGTGCCGATCAATGAGATCGATGCGAATATCACGATCATGAAGAGCATGACAAGCGACAAACCGTTTTACATGCTTGGTCCGCTGGTAACCGACATAGCGCCCGGCTACGACCACATCGTAACAGCGATCGGGGGCGCAATCTCCAGTTCATGCGGCGCGGACTTCCTATGCTACGTGACGCCTGCCGAGCATCTTGCGCTGCCGAACGAGGAGGATGTCTACGAGGGCGTGATGGCATCCAGGATCGCTGCGCATGTCGGCGACATGATCAAGTACGGCGACCGTGCACGGGCATGGGATCTCGATATGGCACGGGCGCGGCGTGATCTCGACTGGGGCAGGCAGTACGAGGTCGCAATCGATGAGGGTCGTGCACGGGAGGTCAGGAACAGCCGGCTTCCGGAGGATACAGAGGCGTGCACGATGTGCGGAGACTTCTGTGCGCTAAAGATCGTGAAGGAGAACTTTAATTTCGATCGGTGAGGTCTGGTTTTAAATCGCTGGCGGGCTGTAACAGTGGCAGCCCGTCATGCGAACTGAGTGTTATAGCAATCGTTCTGCTCAGTTGGCTGATTTTTATTAAATTATTTGGAATAAAAAGATTAATGTGATCAGAAGAAAAGTAAAATTAGTCGAGGTGACGGATGACACTAACCATAGAATTTCCAGAACAATTAAGCGCAGAGCTGGAGGTTATCCCGAAGACAGGGTACTACACGTCAACGAGTGAGTTTCTCAAAGATGCAATGAACACAATTCTTGCAGCAAGAAAAGATCTCAGGGTATCGATAGCAATTGAATTGTATAAAAAGGACTATTCGTTGGGACGGGTTGCAGAGATTGCCGATCTCGATTACGAGGCAATGAAAGAGATACTGGTAAAAAGCGGCATTGAGATCCGAAGGGGGGTCGAGACGGTTGAGGAGATGGAGAACGGTGCAAAAATGCTGCAAGAATTCAGAATGAAATGATAATCATCGATTATTGATGCCCTCAATGCCTGAGTCGTAGTTAACATTTTAAATCCTGTAGCCCCAAGTACGAAAAGAAGGTGTTAATCATAAACGTCCTGCTACTCGCCTCACCTGATGTCCAGCACGACTTCGATTTCGTTGCGAGGATCCCGAATCTCGGGATCACGTCCATCGCCGGAAACATAAACGATGTCTGCAATGTTAAGGTAGCCGACTTAAACGTCACAAAAGACCCGCATAAATTCGTGCGCGAAGCCATACAAAAGTACCACATCGATCTCGTGGGTCTGAGCTGCATGAGCTTTCAGTATGCAGGGATGCTTGAATTCGCAAAGACCGTCAAGGAATGCGACAGCAGCATCCCGACCGTCTTCGGCGGCTATCACCCGACGCTTGAGTACAAGGAGATCGCAGAGAGCCCTGATCTCGAGTACATCGATTTTATCACACGCGGTGAGGGGGAGGGTACATTTCGGGAACTCGTGGAAGCCATCCCGGATCAGCAATACGCCGGGATACTCGGGCTATCCTACAAGGAGAACGGGGGAATGGTGCACAACCCAGCCCGCCCGCTTCTCGATCTTGCAGATATCCGCCTTCCTGACAGAGATGCAAGGCTGATCAAGAAAGGATTCTACGGATTCACACATCCGGTGGACGTCGTCGAGACGAGCCGGGGCTGCACGCAGGGCTGCAAGTTCTGCAGCATCGACCGCATGTACGGGCGCAGTTTCAGGACGTACGAGATCGACCGTGTGATCAGAGACCTGCAGGATGCGAAGGATCACGGCGCCCAGAACGTATTTTTTGTGGACGACAATATCACACTCAATCCGAAGAGGATGAAACGCATCTGCGAGGCAATAATCGATGCCGGGCTCGATGACCTCTACTACCAGACGCAGGCGAGCACCAGTGGGATTGCGAAGAGCAAGGAAGTTGTGGACCTGATGGCAAAGGCGGGCTTCGATGGCGTATTTCTCGGAATCGAGAACGCGCTCCCGCGAAACATCGAGTTATTCGGCAAGACTGGGATGGCATCGGACTCAGAGAAGGCTGTCAAGTATCTCCACGAACACAAGATCATCGTATCAGGCGGGATAATCAGCGGGAATCCGGACGATACGAAAGAGGATATCTGGCGAAACTTTGAACTCGCAAAGAAACTGAGACTCGATGTCCCGATCTTCTACATCATGACCCCGTATCCAAAAACAGTTCTTCGCGGGGAGTTAATCGAGATGGGACTCGTTACAAATACTGATGACGTCACGAAGTATGATGGGATATACGCGAATGTGAAGACAAATCATCTGAGCACAGAGGAACTCCAGCACATTGTCTGGAAGATGAATATCGCTTACTACGACATGGACTGGTATCTCTCAAACAACATCATCAGACGGTATCCGAAATGGTATCTGAAACGAACACTTGAACTGATCCCGAAGTACACGAAAAGACGGCTGCAGATCCTTCTCGGACTCAAGACGGAGCAGGACTTCTATGAAGAGGATATGGAGTCAGGGGAGCTTTGCAAGGGCGGGGTGTGACTTCGTTGGGGTAATTGGGGCTGGCAATCCGCCCGATGCCCTAACCTATAACCCGGACTGCGGTCTCAGTTCATTCTGACCCGCTCATCCCTCGCCGCGCTCCATGACCGAGTCGACCCTCGCATCAAAGACCTCCTGAAGCTTACCTGCATCGGGACCGCCGCCCTGTGCAAGATCCGGCTTTCCGCCGCCGCTGCCGCCGATCTCTTTGCATATCTCGCGCACGATCGCGCCTGCATCAAATCCGCTCGCCCGCGCGTCCGTGCCGACCGAGACCACTGCCTTTCCGCCATCATGGGTGCTGCCAACGAGTGCGATCATATCCGGAATCTCGCGCATCGCTCCTGCGATCTTGATCAGTTCCTGCATATCGGCATCCGCGCTGACGTATGATGCAATCCTGACATCGCCAGCCGATCTTGCGCCCGCAACCATGTTGCCCATGAGTGCGGAGGCAAGCTCCTCCTTTAGCCGAGTGTTCTGCTTTGAAAGCTCCTTCCACTCGGTAAAGAACCTGTCAGCTGCATCAGGGAGTTTTTCAGGAGGTATCCTGAAAATTGAGCACGCCGAGTTCAGGATATTGTCCCGCGCCTGTGACGCAAGCACTGCTGCTGCCCCGGCAGCGAACTCGATTCGCTCGACGCCGTCCTGGATCCGCTCGGTGTGCAACAGCTTGATCTGCCCGATCATACCTGTGTACCTGAGATGCGTCCCGGCACACGCCTCCACGTCACCGCCGACCCGAACGACCCTGATATCGCTTCCCGGCGGAACACCGCCCTGGTACAGGACAAAGCCGTACTCCTTCTCGGCATCGATCCGGTCCATCCACTCGCAATACACGCGCTGGTTCTTCATAACCTCCTCGTTTGCGAGCCGCTCGATCTCACAAAACTCGTCAGCCGTTATGCGTTTGAAATGCGTTATATCAAGACGCGCCTTCGTCTCCGATTTCTGTGCCCCGGTCTGCCACACATGATCCCCAAGAACTGCCTTTGCGCAGTGGTTCACGATGTGCGTGGCTGTGTGGTGTTGGGTATGTGCGAACCTCCGCTTCGAATCGATCGTACCACTGACGATGTCGCCTTTCTTTACCAGATACGTCAGGTCATCTTCCGGTTCGTCGACCTTGTGCAGGATGATCCCGTTCGCAGACTGCACATCGACCACACGCAGAACAAGGTCTGGCGCTGCGATCGTTCCATGATCTGCTGGCTGTCCGCCCCCTTCCGGATAAAATAACGTCTGGTCAAGGACGACATGGTTATCGAAGACGTTGAGCACCACCGCCTCGAATGTTATGCTGGACGGTTCATCATAGAATAAGCGTAACGTTTTCGGAAGGAATTTCAGCCGGTCTGCATACTCTGCATAAGGCGTTTCTGCAACCTCTGCCGGTGCTGCGGCATGGGTGCTTGCGACCATCGAATAGAAGTTGTCAGGAAGATCGATACCGATGCTCTCGCTGTCTGCCACTTCCTTCGTGACCTCCGGCGGGATGCCGTACGTGTCGTACCACTCAATGAGCTGCAATGTCGGGATCGTTCCTGCATCTCCAAACTTCTTGACCGAACGCGCAAGAAGCCGCCTGCCCTTCGAGATAACCTGACGATACTTCTCCTCTTCAAGATCAAGGATCTCTCTCGCCGTATCCCGCCGATGCAGGTACGCGGGATCGCCAATCGATGATAACTGCATCTCAACCAGATCCGCGATCGGGACATCGAGTTCAAGTGCGTCCATCTGCCGAAGCATCCTTCTGATGACCAGTCTCGCGAGGTAGCCCGCCTTCGCATTCGACGGGACGATCCCGTCACCGAGCATGAATGCAAGGCATCTGGAGTGGTCCACGATGGCGTACACCTTCTCAACCGGCTCTATGATCGCTTTCAACCGTTCCACATCGATCCCGATCGCTTTTGCTACAGTTTTCCTGAGTTTCTCGAGATCCGTGGTCAGGTCGAGATCGAATAACCCGGATAACCGCGCATTCTGCGCAAGCACCTTCGCATACTCAGGATCCTGCAGCGAGTGCTCGATCCCGGCATGTTCCATCACTTTGTTCACGGTTTCCGGAAATATCGCATCATATATCGTTGGAGATCCTTTCGATGCCCACACGAACCGTTCAAGTCCGTAGCCTGTGTCAACGATGTAATTATCCATTTTAGCGTACTGTTTTCCCTTAATAGTGGTCTTGCCGTCGCCGCTCTCGCACATATCCATGAATACAAGGGTTGCGATTTCGAGACCGCCGACGAGTACCTCGAGGCAGGGACCTGCGTTCCCGCCGCCAGCCCATGGCTCCTCTTTGTATGTGACGTCCCCGGTGATCCCGAGATCGGATAGCAGGCAGTCGCAGTACTCCACAGTCTTATCCTTCCAGTATATCTCTTTATCATAACTATTGAATGCATGATGTGCCATCATCTCAAAATTAGTGAGATGCCTGCCGCTCCTGCCAACTGAATCCAGATCATCGAGTCGGATGCATGGCTGGGAGATGCAGAGCGGGTTTGCTGGCGGAGGCACGATCCCTGACGTGACAAACGGCTGGAAATCAGCGATTGATGCGATGGTCAGGTAGATGTCATCACGCCACCGTGCGATCACTGGATGCCTGTTGATTCGTGTATGTCCGTTCGCCTCAAAAAATGAAAGAAACGCCTCACGCATCTCTGCAAGATCGTATTCCTTTGAGAATGCTGGGCTGCCTATGAATGTGTACTCGTCGCATGGTGCATCGCCGCAGGTTTCCTGTTCCTCGTTTCGGGTCCAGAAATACCCGCCGCATTTTGGGCACTGCTTACGTACGAATCCACTCTCTCTGAAGTATGAGAGTTGATATTCCTGCTCGAACATGGTCTGTTATGAATCTATGTTCTGGTTTTAAATGTATTGCTTCCACGAGGGTGTCAGTTTATCTGGTGCTTTGGTTCTGACGTCTGTGTTTTCAGATATCCGAAACTTGGGGTGGTAGATATGAAAACTCGGGGGTCAGTAACAGCTTCAGAACAACGTCCCAGCCGCACCACGCTCGGAATAAATTCCGAGGCATCCGTGGGCTTGAGGTCAGGCGGTGGGGTGAGCGTAAACCGAGGTGGGGGGAGTAGAGTATGTTAGTCATCTATGATATATCAATTTTCATATTTCAACTGTCATCATCACTCTCGTTTCCGAGCATCGTCATGGCTAAACAAATATTTTTATTAAATCATAAATCCATTTTATTGCGGTTACTGAAGAAATTATTGTTAGAATTCCAATAATAATCGTAAAAATTCGCCACCTAACTTCAGATATCGGTGGTGCTTCATTACTCAAGGTTTTAAGATCAGTTATAGCTTCGTAGAAATTATCTACCGATTTAATCCAATCCGTGCCTCTGCTCGATCTCGCCTCTAACAAACGGCTTTGTATTCGCTCCTTTAATTCTCGAACCCTTTCCGGATTCGGTGGCGCTAACATTAATAACCTATATTTAAGTGTCGATCCTTCCAATCTCGGCTTTAATTCATCAAATAGATCACTTGCATACTCATGTAATGTTTCAAGAGCTGCACGCCTTATATGCTCATTAGCATATTTTATTTCCAAAATCGCTTCATTTTCATCATTTGAATTAACAGCATTTGCAATGTGTGTGGTAACGTCTCTTAATTCGGTTAAACCATACCATGCAACACTCTGTAAGTCTATTTCATACTTAAGTATAACTTTGGTAGCTATCTCGTATGGTTTCCCTAATGACTTCTGTAGTTCATCCAGAATGACATGAGACGATTTAGATATCTTGGTCATCACTCGCTTGAAAATTCATATTCACCAGTTTCAATCCCAAACTCGTCATCAAAGATCTTATTTATTCTCAGTCTCTCAATAGGTGATTTGAACTCATATAACCTGTGCTTATGATATCCCAATTTACCACGAAGATCTCTTTTTGGTGCTTTTATTGCAATCCCATATCTCTTTTCAAATACATGTAAGTTAATTTTTTTATCAGTTACATCTAACCCGGTACTTCTTTGGATATCTCTATTCAGTTTTCTAATTAATTGATCTTCCAAAATGCGCCGATCTACGTCTGGGGACACGACATCCATCTGCTTTATTTCCTCCTTTGTTTTATCTACTCTTTTACACCCATTTTCTTTGGTATACAAAAAGTACTCATTTTATTTGATATTTAAACATTTCGGGCACATTTCAGGTCGAGATCATAATAATCGAATAACCGATCATGTTCGCATACATCCATCCCAACCCTACAAAACCCTTCCGCCCACGCGTCCAACCCGACCTCCACATACTCTCATGCCTGTCTCCCGAAGTCACCAAACCCCGCACTTAAGTACAGAGCCTGTACATTGCGTTCTCGCATTTGATTTGGCTGCGCCAGTGCTGGCTTCGCCGCTGCTCTGCTGACGCTTTGCAGATCGTATGTGACCGATCGAGAGCAATGTCGTATGTTGACCATGGTGAAGTTCTCCTCGGCTCATGCATGATAAATCAGAACTCACTTTATATAACACCTTCCATGAGCAGGGGGTGTCAACACCATAAGGCGTGACAGCCCCCCTATCCATTGCTTTAGACCGTTGTTTCAACCATGACCGCCTAACAGTATCACGTCACCGCATCAACAGCCTACATCAACATCTGGTTCTCCTCCCTCGTCCGAACCGCCACCCTAACATACCGACCGTCCAGACCCTTAAACATTGCGCAAGCCCTAACAAGAATCCTGTTGCCTGTCAGCCTCTCTGCCATCTCATGCGAATCCATGTCGGTACTACTAATATCGACGAGAATGAAGTTTGCCGCGCTTTCATACAGATAAAACCCGCGACTCGTGAACGCTTCCATGAGATATCCCCACTCCTTTCTTATAAGAACAATCAACCACTTGAACTGATCCTTTTTCATACACACCCACCCCAGACCCCCCCGATCGCTTCACCAAGCGTGCTCGCAGTCCGGACGCGCTGTTACGCGGTTGAGCAGTTCGGCAAGCCCGGCATGGGCGCGGAATAGTGATCACGATCATTAAGTACTTTGTCCGCATAGTGGCAAGGTAACGTACAGGCAACGAATGTGATTAAAGATGGAGATACTCGCTGACGTCGGAGGAAGACCCGGGCGCGACTGCATGGGTTTCTGCAGGTACTGCTACTTCAAGGGAGTCGGAGAGATCGAGCCGTTCGGATGTAAAAATTGCTTTCCGTTCCAGAAAGGATGCGAATACTGCACAAATGCCGTGAGAGAGTCCTACGCTGGATTTAAGCCGTTCCGACTCGTTATAAGCGAAGTAAACAGGTCGATGCAGTTTGCGGATCAGGAGGTCGACAGAATCACGATCAGCGGCGGCGGCGATCTCAGTTGCTACCCTGACCTCCATGAACTGGTCGATGCACTGGCATTTTACGACGTTCCGATCAATCTCGGGTACACGAGTGGAAAAGGATTTGATCAGCCAGACGACGCGGATTATTTTATAGATCGGGGTGTCGATGAGGTGTCCTTCACGGTTTTCTCGACAGATCCTGCGCTTCGAAAGAAATATATGGGGGATAAGACCCCTGAAGCATCGCTCTCTATGCTGCGCCGGTTTGCCGAATGCTGCACAGTCTATGCAGCGATCGTTCTCGTCAAGGGGGTGAATGACGGGGAAGAACTTGAAAAGACGCTCTCCGATCTCGAGGAGATGGGTGTTACCGGTGTTCTTCTGATGAGGTTTGCAAATAGCACACATCAGGGATTGATTCTTGGAAATGCGCCAATCATGGATGTTCCGACGCACACAACCGTTGAGTTCCTATCGATCGTGCGTAGGGCAGCAGACTGCCACTCGTTTAAGGTCACGGGAACGCCGCTGGAGGATCCGCTTATCGGGTCGCCGTTTGCGGTTCGGAACGATCCGGATGCACTCTCGCAACTACCAGGGGTCACAAAAGAGGCGACCGTTCTTACGAGCAGCGTTGCAAAGCCGCGCCTCGAGAAAGTCTTGCAGTTTAAGAACGATTATGTGAATGTGGTTGATGTCAACAAGGACATCGGCTGCCTGATAACGATTGAGGATATCAAGGCACTTGACCTGAGCACGGTTAAGGAGACTGTCTTCATACCGGGCAGGGCGTTCGTGCACGATACCGAACTTAAGGAGGTGCTCTCCCGCGATGGCGTGGACCGGCTTGTGCGCAGGGGTCCGGATCGGCTGACCGTTGACGGCGAGATGAGCATCAGCATGACGAAAGAAGAGGTTATACAGTTCGAGATCTCTGCATTCAGCGAGTTGATCGATCACATCAATGCGATCGGACTTCCGCCGGAACAACCAAAAACATAATAACCAGTCCGGGTGATGTGGTCATAGAAGGTGACACGATATGAAGAGTTATCTAATTATATGGTTCAACAGCGAGGGTGGCGCACCCTCTGAAGTGAACAAACGACTAACCGCTATGGGATTTCAAGCGATGCAGGGCGCCCAGGATTATGTCTATGACTGGGGCTCGAATGCGAGCATCGATGATATTCTGCAGATCGGGGATCGAGTCCAGTTGACGCTGAAGGGGCTCGATGTTACGTACAAGATAGAGACGGTCGGCGGCAGGTAAGGGCGGGGGCAGACGTGCCGATGCTCGTTCTCGCTTCCAGTATCTCGTAGACGGTTCTGGTTAGCGGCAGTTTTCTGTTCTGGTTTTGAGGAGTGGTCAATTATAGTCTTTTCGGGTAACTACTCAGGTATGTTGATCGGTCTCCCGATTGCGATCCTGTATTTTCTGGCAAGAAAAATAACCGCAGAGGGCGCAGAGGAACGCAGAGCACTTGACCGTTTATTTCCCCTCTGCGCCTCTCTGCGCACCCTGCGGTTAAATTCATTGTTGGTTGCAGTATGCTCCATGTCCCGGATAGTTCCTGCATAGTGAAGCCCCCCGATACTGGTTTATGTACATGAGTAGTTACCTTTTCGGAAACTATATTCTGCAACTTCGATAGGAGGGGTTGCAAAAGTCAGCGAATATTCGTGCTCAGCCCCTCCATAATATCTCAGATCTTTCCACGCGTGGTGGTATCAGGCTCAAACAGACTAACTGATCACGCTTCCCTCGCTTGCGTCTCCGACCATCCGCTGGTACCGTTCCAGCACGCCGCTCAATTTTGATTCAGGCGGTTTCCATGCCTTTTTCCGCCTGTCAAGTTCGTCCTGACCGACCATGAGATCCAGTCTCCGGTTCGGGATATCGATCTCGATCGTATCGCCATCCTCCACAAGGGCGATCGTCCCACCAACGAATGCCTCTGGCGATACGTGCCCGATACAGGGTCCGCGTGTCCCGCCAGAGAACCTGCCGTCTGTTATCAAAGCGACCGAATCGATAAGCCCCATGCCTGCGATCGCTGATGTCGGGGAGAGCATCTCACGCATCCCGGGACCGCCCTTCGGACCCTCGTACCGAACAACGACCACATCTCCTGCCACAATCTTTTTATCCATGATCGCTTCCATCGCATCCTCTTCGCTTTCAAAGACCTTTGCAGGTCCTGTGTGCCTGAGTATCTTCTCATCGACTGCGGTCTGCTTGACTACTGATCCCTGCGGCGCAAGCGTCCCGTAAAGGACTGCAATCCCGCCTTCCGGGTGCCTGGGCGCGTCCACGGTTGCGATGACCATTTTGTTCGTCTCGGGATTTACGATCACCATGTCATTCAGATTCTCGCCGATCGTGCCGGTGGTAACAGTGAGCGCACCGAGATCGATTCCCGAACTCTGCTGGAGCCGCTCAATGATCGCATAGATGCCGCCTGCCCTGTCGAAATCGATCATGAAATGCTCCCCACCCGGGCGAAGATTGATGAGGTGGGGTGTAGTCCGGCTCAGTTCGTCTAACCGTGAAAGCGGAAGCGTGGTGCCGAAATCGTGTGCGATCGCCGGTAAGTGGAGTGCTGTGTTTGTGCTGCCCCCGATCGCCATATCTACGGCGACCGCGTTGTCAAATGACTTTTCCGTGACGATCTGGCGTGCTGTTATGTTGTGGCGCACCAGTTCGAGGATCTGCCTTCCTGAGTCCTTTGCGATGTGAATCTTCTTTGCATCGATCGCGTGAGCGGTTGCGCAGCCAGGAAGACTCAAGCCGAGCGCTTCGGTCATGCACGCCATCGTGTTTGCTGTAAAGAGCCCTGAACACGATCCCGCGCCAGGGCACGCTACGCCCTCGAGGTTGCGGATGTTATCCCGGGACTCACCGACCGCCTCGAATACAGATATCAGGTCCTCTTCCCGGTCGCCAACAAAACCGGGAAGCATTGGACCCCCAGTGACCGCGATCGCTGGTAGGTCGAGACGTCCCGCCGCCATCAGATGCCCTGGCACGATCTTGTCGCAGGACGGTATCAGCACCATCCCATCGAATGCATGTGCACGCACCATGATCTCGATTGAGTCTGCGATCAGTTCTCTTGACGGCATCGGGTATCTCATGCCCTCGTGGTTCATTGCTATGCCGTCGCAGATCCCAATGGTGCTGAATTCAAACGGCACTCCTCCAGCCATTCGGATGCCTGCTTTCACTGCTGCACTGATCTTATCGAGATGAATATGACCCGGGATGATCTCATTCCAGGAATTCACCACTGCTATAAACGGCTTATCCATCTCAAAGTCTGTAACGCCTGTTGCCCTGAGCAGTGCGCGGTGGGGCGCCCGCGCAAGCCCTTTTTTGATACGGTCGCTTCTCAGTTCCATACGTTTTGTTATTGCGGCGGTGATACATTAAATTTCTGCCAGATGTACCCGAGATGGCAGGGCTGGCAAGCTCCCTGGGTAGTACCTATAATATAGAAACGACATAACCGATACCATTCGAAACTCATACAGGCGGGCATGGCAGTGAAATGGCTAAATAAAATACTCGGGAAGCAGAACCAGCAGAAACCTCGTGCAGCCGATACGGTCGCGTTCCGCGATCTTATGGGCTGGATTTCAGAGAAGACAGGAGCAGAACTCGGAGGGTTCTTCGAATCCGCCGCACAGATATTCGCAGAGATCGAGGAGACAAAAGAAGAACTGATTCGCGATATCAAGAGCCTGAAAGTCGCAGAACCGCCAGAGTTGCCGTCCCGCGTACTCAGGGTGGGGTTTGCATCCCGCGATAGCATGATCAAGCAGATCAATGTGATGATCGATAGAATCAGCGCCCCTGCGATGGATTATCCTGATATTATGGAATTTTGCAGGTCTGCCGATATCATTCTTGACTCCACAATCGAGAAGTCTGCAAAGAGCCACCACCGTGCCAAATACCTGTTTCCAAAGGAGGTTGGCGCGGCATTCACTGACCTCAAAAATATAAAAATATCGTTAGCAAAACTCAGAGATTTGCTTGATAGGGAAGGCTCGAAAATAAAGGGTTTTGATGAGATAACATGGACTATACAACGAATAGATGATATAAAAAGAGATATCGTCGCAGGTAACTCAAAGATAAAGAAGAACGATTCTAAAATAGATGAAATAAAGCGCGAGATAAGCGATTGCACCGCCAAACTGGAGCAACTGTCGCAGAGCAAGGAATGGAGTTCTTTTGTTGAACTTGAAGACAGGTTGAACGAAAGAGAGATGGAAGCGAATAACATCGAAAGTAACGTGACAGAACTGTTTATTCCACTTAACAAGGCACTAAACCGGATGAAAAAACAGAGCGAGAGTGGGAGGTACACGCTTTCAAAGAAACAGAAGCAACTCCTGGATGTGTGCCTCGACAACCCGATTTCGGCGGACGCAGCTGATGTCAACGATTTCCTGATAGAGATGCTGCAGATAGTCGAGAGCGGCGCGCTCGGACTGAAGGATAAGAAACGCGGTAAGATCATTGACCAGATTGACCAGATACTGGACTCCTTCGCGCCGAAAAAGGAGCGATACGACAACTTCAAGTCCGAGACCCGTGAGATCGAGCACCAGATCTCTGACCTGACCATATCGAAAACAAAAACCGCGCTTGAGGGACAACTTTCCGGGAATAATAAGGAGATCGCTCAGATCGACGAAGACCTTGTCAATAAAGAGGAAGAACTAAAGATGCAGAGCGTTGAACTCGAAGACCTGAAGGCAGAACTTTCTGACGCGGTAAACTCAATCGAACCGATGCGAATCGTCTTTGATTAGCACTTCCGGGCACTCGCTTTTTCCATGAAATCGTCATGCCATTAGGTCCCACCGCAGAGGGTTGAAAATGATATCAAAACTCTTGCGCCATCGGCATTCGGCATTCGGCGCTGCTTCGCAGACCGCGGTGATAAATCACTTGATTTTCAGACACTGTCAGCTAACCACAAGGTTACACAGATTTTCACAAGATTTCTGTGTTAATCTCGTGAAATCTCGTGGTTTTTCCGCATCAGCTAAACACATACCAATTGCAGAGCAGTAACATACCCCGCGTAGTTACAAAAGCCCCAGATATCGCCGTGCTAAAAAAGATGCGTTGCAGACGCTTTGAAGACGATGCATACACGAGTGCCGGGTGTAAGTTCCATGTCCTCGTACGACCGCTTTGTCAGCGCAACCACAAAGGGAAGACCCACATCAACTACAGCCCTGATAATCCCGCCCATATCCTTAACCTCCGTGATCTCCCCGAAAAACGAGTTTCTCGCACTCGTTTCGATCTCTCTTTTCGAGATCAGTATATCCTCTGGTCTGATCGAGACTGAGACATCCCCCGATGCAACTGTGCTGGAGACCACCGAGATCCCATCGATACGAACCTCGGAGATGTCGTCATGAACGACCGATCTTCCGCGGAATAAATTCTCAACACCCACGAAGTCTGCGATGAACTCGGAATTGGGTCTTCTGAAGACCTCATCAGGCGCACCCACCTGCATGATCCGTCCACCGCACATCACAGCGATCCGGTCACCAAGAGCGAACGCCTCTTCGAAGCTGTGCGTCACATGAATCGTTGTGGTCCCTATAAGTTTGTGTATCCGCGCCAGTTCCGCCCTGAGCCGCTCGGTTGTGCGAGAATCCAGCGCGGAGAGCGGTTCATCCAGAAGCAGCACCTTTGGCTCCGTCACAACCGCCCGTGCAATTGCGATTCTCTGCTTCTCTCCTCCGCTCAATGTACACGGATACCTGCTTAACAGGTGCGAAACGCCGAGAAGCTCTGCAATTTTATTTGTTTTTGCTTTGATCTCACTTTTGGCGATCTTTTTCTGACGTAGCCCGAACCCAATGTTTCCTTCTACTGTCAGGTGCGGAAAGAGCATATAATCCTGGTAGACCATGCTGATCTGCCGATCCTTCGGCAAGGTGTTTGTTACATCCGCCCCGTTCAGAAATACTCTGCCACTATCCGGGCGGTAGATGCCTGCAATCGTCTCGATAAGGATTGTCTTTCCTGCACCGGTGGGACCTAATATGATGAAGTATTCTCCTTCATCGATCTGCAGGGTCGCGCCATCCAGCTTGAATTCGCCAAGATCCTTGGATACATTCTCGATCCGTATCATTTACATCACTTATCCCATTTTTAGTCTCCAAACATCTTCTCAAAGATCGTTACATACTTTTCAGGGCAGAATTCTTCAGCCACGTTGGTGCACCACACCTTTCCAGCCGTTGTGAGCGCAATCTTTGATTCATCGGACTTTATCAAGCCTCTCCTCTCAAGACTCTCTATCTGCTCCGGAAATGCGTCTGTAAGTTCCACACCAAAGAGTTCTCTGAACGCATTCTTGTCGACTTCGGTTGAATGAAGCCCCCATATCATATATTTGTGCATCAGCTCCTCTGTAGTGAGCTTCGCACAGATGTTGACCGGGAATTCCGTGTTTGCGCTCTCGATCTTCTCGATATATCGATTTATGCCCCTCACATTCCCGTACAGGTGTGCGCCGAGAAATCCTCCGCCAGAGGTTCCGAGTGCGAGACAGTCCCGGCTCCCAAAACGCATCCTCGCGTAAAGATGTTCTTTCTCTGGCAATACGAAGTGAACAAGATTCTGCTGCCGATATCCCGCGTTTTCCAGCTCACTTATCGCAAGAAGATACATATCGATCTCGATCTTATCGCCGGATACCGGAGGTATCTCGCCTGCCGCGATCTGCTTTGCAAACGCTGTTCCCCTGGCAACAAACAATGGGTTCGGACTGATGCTCTCAAGTTCCAGTTCCGCTGCCTGACGTAAATCCGTCTTCCAATCGTCCATGCTCTGCCCCGGGAGGTTGTACATCAGATCGATATCGATGTTCTCGAACCCGATCTCCTGTGCGGTACGGATCACAGAGATAACTTCCGATCTCGTGTCTGTTAGTGTGAGAATATTCCGTATGGAGTCTTTGAATGTCTGTACGCCAAAACTCAGCCGATTAACGCCATTTTCGTAGAGCGCTTTCAGTTTATCCCCTTCAGCGTTGTGTGTGGTTGTTTCCACCAAACTTTTCACAAAAGTTTGATCAAAAACTGCCCTCCGGGTTAGATGCCGGTTTTTACTCGCAAACTTTTCACAAACGTTGATCAAAACTGATCTCCGACCCGAAGGGCAGTTTTTACTCGATTTTTTGTGAAAAAATCGTGTGAAAAAATCGTGTGAAAAATTGTCAGTATAGACGAGTAACACCGCCACGCTGTTCAAAGATGTACAAGGATACAATCGATATGACAATCAGGATGGTTGCCGCGGCTATTGCAAGATCAAGGTCCCCGCAGGACATATTCAGGTACAGCGATATCGGAAGGGTCTCGGTCTTCATCCGTGTTGCGCCAGCGACTATCAGGGCTGCTCCGAACTCCCCGATCCCTTTTGACCATGTTATGATACCTCCAGCCATAAGCCCGTTCTTTGACATAGGAAGCGTTGTCTGCAGGAATGCCTGCATCGGATTGCAGCCAAGCGTCTGGGCAACGTATTCGTACCTCGGACTGATCCCCTCAAACGTCGAACGCATGATCCGCAGCATAAACGAAATATTCACCGCGAACTGTGCGATTACGATCCCGAGCGGCGTCAATACGAATTTCAGTCCGAAACCGGAAAGCCACGCTCCAAAGGAGGTCGTTCCAAAGAGGAGCAGAAGCCCGACTCCAGCCACAAGCGGCGGCAGCGCAAGCGGAAGATCCACTATCGTGTTGATGAGTGTCTTCCCGAAAAAATTATAGCGTGCAAGCGCGTATGCTGCCGGTATCGAGACTGCGATACACATCAAGGTGGATACTGCGGATGTGAGCAGGCTCAATTTTATCGCAAACCGGATCTCTTCGGATGCGATGCTTGCAAGTAAGCTCTGCGGGCTCGTATGTGTGACGATGCAGACAACCAGCGATAGGATGAACGCGGTCAGGAGCAGTGCAATTGAGATTGTGAGAATCTTGAACGTCGATTCATTGATTGGCATGTGCTTATGAATCCCTCAAGCTCCGCGGTGTTTTATCCTCAATTGCATCCACCGTCTTTCTCATTCCAAAACCGCAGTAAAGGGGGCGTGAATGCGGATACTCCATCTGTTTCTCTTCTTCGCTGATATGTCCGAGTGTGATTGTGCTACAGAGCAGAGTAATTGTCACCGACATTGCCCTTCTCTTCATTGTCATGTTCATGTCATTCATGAAACCAGTATAAATGTATTCCGGTTTGAAACTGAGTAAAGTCAAGCTATACTGACTGATAAAGTCTGCCGGATTGTTGTAAAACTCGTTTGAAAGATGCAACTATAAACGCAGCACAGTGTTGATCTTTTAGTTATACAGCACAGCCGGGAGGTATAAAATAAAAAAAACTGACGGTGCAGCCGTCACCGCCAGTACCGTATTCGTGTCACAACTCGATCTTTCCGACCGCAGCCTGCAGGATCATGAGCGCATCCACAGAGGTGAGTTCACCATCTCCGTTCATGTCACCCCATCTTCGTCCGATGCCATCTGAGTTCACCCAGTAGCCCGCTGGGGTATCTGCTTCTTCGTCCCATGCATCAGGCACGCCGTCGCCGTCGGTGTCAGTGTCAGGGATGGTGCCCGGTTGTGGCGTGGGTTCTTCGCCGCCGATGGTGCATTCGACGAATGGATAGAATCGGATGGCGGTGTCGTCGTCTGCGGTCATGAAGTACATGTCGCCCATGATGTGTTCTGTGGTGTCTGTATCGAGATCGATGGTGGTCTCATCGTTTCTGAGAACAACTTCCATAGAACTTGCAGTCATCACTTCCATAGCACCATAAGTATCACGGGTCTCGATCTCCAGCACATCATCGTCGATCAGGAAGACATACATGATCTGCACAACATTGCTGTCGGTTCCTCTGAAGATAGCATCCACATAGCAGGAGAACACTGGAATATCATCCTCCTGTGCAATGTCTGCTGTGTATGTGTAGACGCGCTCCTGAGCCCTGGGTCCTCCAGTTGATGCCACTTCGTTATCGATCTCCCTGCCATCCTTCTTCAGCGAGAACCAGACCTTGTCACCTTCGAGGTTGATCTGGTTTGCAGTGAGACTGTATCCGCTACCAAGATCCCATTCCTCGCCAGTTGACAGGGTCTTCTTGTCGTCATCCTCAAACTCAACTAAGAGTTTGCAGAGTTTGTCGGCATTGTCATCGATTGCCACATACTTCTCTCCCATCCAGCCTTCGAGGAAGTAGCCGCAGTCACCGCCAGGATTGTCGCTTTCAACGCACAATCCTGTCGAACCCGGTCCTCGTTCAAATAACACATCAAAGGTCATTTCCATAGCGGTTTGACCTCTGGATGGGGATGGTTCAATATCCTGATGCATCTGATATTCCTGGAACATCGGATAAGTCGTGTACACCAAACTGCCTTCACCGATCTCTCGATCAGTAGGGTACATCAGTGTGTCCGTACCAGGAGCATCTCGTTCGTTCGCCAGG
>JAYEFK010000060.1:7291-27124 GCA_034658575.1 Methanobacteriota archaeon | reverse complement strand
TGCTTAGCAGCACACTGTTTCATCCTTACTGTCATCCATGTATCAACGCTATCAACCTCCTCCTTATTTGCAAACGATCCAGGCACTCCTATCTTATCCCATAACAACTCAATAAAATCATTAACAATCCACTTATACTCCTCAAAAATACTATCAAGTATCTCCTGCTTATTATCTGTTGCAAACTTGAGTGAGCAACTACTCATGCGTATTATTTCCATTTTTTAACTCCTTTATTATATGTTCTGTCTTTCGCTTACCTCTTCTTAATCCGTAATATCTTGCAGTGAATGACGTGATTATAGAAACAAGGTCTTGCATCAAATCTTCTTTGTCATCGTCCGATGTGTTAATGACCACTATTTTACATCCGGTTCGACTCAGCAACGTTTCTAAATAGTTGAAACCAAATCTCGTGAGCCGGTCTTTGTGCTCAACTACGATTTTAGTGGTTTTTTCATTATTAAGCAGTCTTTGTAGCTTTTTGCGTTTATCATTTACCCCAGACCCGATTTCCTTTATATTCTCATTGATTATCCATCCATTTGCGATACAGAACTGTTGTAATCGGTCTGATTGTGCATCAAGATTGTTTCTGTTCTCTGATGATGAAACTCGTGCATAAGTGACCACGTAATCATCTTTATCAGATACATTTTCCAACACTATGATAGACCCGCTCGGTGCTCTTATAGCGTTAGAAATCTTCCCGTCGGTGTACCAATTCCACGCGGTTCGATATGTAACACCGAGTTTCTTTGCATAATCTGATAGTTTCATCTTACTATAATATACAACGTTTTACTACTTAAAGGTTTCTCTTGAATCATACGTTTGCAACCAGATAAATTCATCCGCGCTTCTACTGCTCATGCACCAATCAGCCGCAGGAAATGTACCCCCTCCCGCATGATCTCACGACATACCGCGATCCTCAAACTCCCTAAACCCGCTCGACCGCAGAATCCTCCGGTCTCCGGTGATGATAAGCCCCTCTACCCGGTCCATGCGCTCGATCAGTTCCACACCATCCACCTCACCGAGCACGAATACCGCAGTCGCCAGTGCATCGGCATCGGTTGCGCTCTCTGCAATGATCGTAGCACTCAACAGTTCATCGGTTGCATATCCGGTCTTCGGGTCGATGATGTGCGATGCCCGCGCCTCCTCGCTGAAATACCGCTCATAATTCCCGCTCGTTGCAACAGACATGTTACGCAGGTTTAAGACGGTTATATACTCGGTTCTGTTCTTCGGATTACGGAGAGCGACATTCCATGGCTCATCTTCCGTCTTGGAACCCATCGCCCGGATATCGCCGCCGGCATTCACGAGCGCGTGCTCTATCTGATGCTCCTTTAACACCTCGATTGCCCGATCGATCGCGTACCCCTTTGCAATGCCGCCAAGAGTGATCCCCATCGATACATGGTTAAACGATATGCTGCCGTTTCTAATCGTTATATTCTTGTAGTTCACCAGTTCCAGCGTCTCGTTGATCTCATCACCGGCAGGGGGCGATCCGGCACGCATTCTCTCTTTCCATAGATTTATAACCGGTAAAACAGTGATGTCGAACGATCCGCCTGTTAATTCCGAATATCCGACCGATTTGGTAACGACATACCGCAAATCAGAAGATGCGTTCGGGAGGGATCCGTTTTTATTCAATCTTGTAACCTCGCTTCCTTCTTCGGTACAACTCATCAGGTGCTCGATTTTGTAGACCTCCGCAAACGCGCAACCGATCGCATAGTCCGCCTCGGATACATCAGGATGCATCACCGTGATGGTCACATCGGTGTTCATCGACACCCTTGTATCCTTGATGGGCTGGGTGTTTATGCACCCGGATGCTGCGACTACAAGAACCAGCAGAACGGTTAGGATTCTTTTATTCATCCTATCAGCATGGGGTCAAGAGCAATGTCCACGATACGAACCAGAGGATCACGGTCATGAACGCGATATAGAACCAGTCCTTCCACGTAAACTGGTTCGCATCCATTCCCAGAGATATATAAATGGGCTTCTGGATGTAGAATGCCAGCAGCAGTATCAGATATGAGAAATTACTCGATTGCTGCGTCAGGAATTGATAGCATATTGCGCCGGATACTATGCCGAGAATAGATGATACAATGGTCTTCTTGATGCCATCGACGTGCCGCTTGCGCCGGTCGATTGGCGGTGTGACAGCTTCAGCGGATTCGTTCTCTTCCGCCGTTTGTCTTGCAATCTTTTTTTTGCTCATCAAATCAGTGATGGCGTAATCTCCTATCAATGTTGTGGTTTCGAGATTCGTGAATGCGATCTGCGATCTGTGAAGCCAGCAGTGCCGAAGGCGTAAAGATGTACGGCTCCGACACAAAGATTTATTGACCAGAGCGTCTGTTATCTGTTCATCTGACCTGTGAGAACCAGACAACAAGGATGGATGATGATATGATCTTCCCAGCCGAATATAAATGCGTGGGCGCGATCCGCACCGATGGGACGCTCTCTGACGTGCACGACAAACTTCTGCGCCGCATGACCAGCAAAACCGCAGAGTCTGAGATCTACTTCCTCTCAGAGTACCTGCTCATCTTTGCGGCAGACGGCTGCGCGGTCTACAGTGTTACAAGCGAAGGAGCGGGGCTATTCAGGACCGTAACATCGCTTGCCCGGATCGCATCCGGAGAAGAGGTAGTACAATACGGTAAACTGGTAAATATGCACAACCGCACCAAACTTGTTAAGATGGCGCACGGATGCTGCACTGATGCGGTAAACACCGTCATCTTCAAAAGCGTGGACCAGCATCTCACATTCGTGCATAGACCCGATCCGGGCGACCTCCTCGAGATCGATGTGCTCGATGTGATCCCACCTGTTCCGGGCTGGCTCACATACATGGTCGGGCAATTAAACGACTGTCTGCTCGGCGAACTCGGTGTCGTATTCACAGAGAACATCCTGGACCTGCGGCAGTTCGAAAGCGAGGATGCGGTCTTTCCCTGCTTCACTTCAGGTCTTTCCGGGAGATACCTGGACAGCGACGAGATAACAGCACCCGCCACCCTGATCGGGTGTGACATATCAAAGATGATTCTTGAGAAGCGTTTTCCTGGCATCGACTACAAATTCACCAACATCTGCTCGCGGACATCAGACCTGTATCGGATCACAAAGCCATTCATCGCACGGTGCTGCCAGTCCGAGCGAGGCGGGCTTGTCGAGATTGACGGCATCGATGGTGTGGTCGTGCACTGGGCGGCATCAGGCTACGAGGTTGCGGATGCGCTCCGGGATCTGGTACAAAAGATACGGAAACGACCATGATCATCGGGATTACAGGCACGCCCGGAACCGGGAAGACGTCTGCATCCATCCTTGTAGGGGGCGTGCTCGACCTGAATGAACTCATCAAGACCGAGGGGCTATATCTCGGAATCGATGAAGAGCGGGACTCCCTGGTCGCCAATATGGATGCGGTGTACGGTCGTGTCTGCGGGATCGCACGGGGCATGAGCGGGAATCTCATCATCGAGGGGCATCTCTCGCACCATGTCAGCGATTCCGCGATCGTGCTCCGTCTCGCGCCCGACAAACTCGAGAGGAGGCTTGTGGCACGGGGGTATTCCGGGGCAAAGATCTCTGAGAATGCGCTTGCAGAGGCGGTCGATGTGATCCTTGTCGAGGCGGTGGACTGGTGTGATGGGGTGTATGAGATCGATACGACCGGCAAGACTGCGGAGGGGGTCGCAGATGCGATCCGGGAGATTCTTGATGCGATCGATCGCGGAATCGAGATCGAGGGGTACGAGCCCGGATCGGTCGACTGGCTGGAATCGGAAGCCTCGTGCCTGGTTAGCTTTGATTATGGCAGGTGATGTAGCATGACCTGCTTGTTGCTGGTGGTTGCGGCGGTGGTTGTGTGTGCCGTCACGCCGATTCAGGATGCGACCTGCGGCGCAGGGGCGGGAGATGTGATTTATGTGCACGAGGGGGCGAATGCCCGGGAATGAATACTGTGCCCTAGTAAAAACTGGTCCCAAATCGTTATGCATAAAACACTTGAAAATACAACATGATAACCATGCACCCAAATGGAAAGGTCTATCTGGTCGGCTCCGGTCCTGGCGATCCTGAACTCCTGACGATCAAGGCGATGCGTCTTATTGAGGCGGCAGACGTGATCGTGTACGATCAACTGCCCGGACCTGGAATACTCGCGTCGCTTCCGAAAAGCGCGGAACTGGTCGATGTCGGTAAGTACGCAGGCGACCACACGCTTTCACAGGATGAGATCAACCGATTGCTGGTCGATTACGCATCGCAAGGAAAGACCGTGGTTCGTCTGAAGGGCGGCGACCCATATCTCTTTGGAAGAGGCGGCGAGGAAGCACTGGAACTTCGGGAAGCCGGGATCGAGTTTGAGGTGGTGCCCGGCATCACGTCTGCAATAGCAGTTCCAGCGTACGCAGGCATCCCGATCACGCACCGGGATAATGCATCGATGGTGACGATCCTCACAGGGCATGAACAGAAGAAGGAAGGGTCGATGCTCGACTGGGAATGGCTTTCGCAGTCAAAGGGCACGATCGTGATCCTGATGGGTGTGAGTACGCTTGGCATGTACATCCCGGAATTGATGCGGTACGGCAGTGACCCTGATACGCCTGTTGCGATAATCGAGCGCGGCACAAGGGATGATCAGGCGGTGACTACCGGAAGTTTAAGCACGATCGTCGATATCGCAAAGGATCGCGGGGTTAAAGCGCCTGCGATTGTTGTGATCGGGGATGTGGTGCGGCTGCACGACGTGTTGGACTCGTCCGGATGAAACTTCGGGTCAACAAAAGGGTTTCTCGTTTAAAAGATCGATAGTAACGTTTCAAATAATATTCAGATCCTACTCCACATCGTCCCGTGCAATTTCCCTGATCCGCTCGACCCCCCCGATCTTATCAATCGTCTCTGCCACGGCATCAGGTACGAGATGCTCCCAATCCTCACCAGAGAGCATCTTTTTTCGTATAATGGTTCCGGAATAGACCTCCCGCTGGTGCATCGGAGAACGCTTGACCTGAACTTCTGCATCCTCGAACAACCGAAAAACGAGTGGGTTGTTGGTATACGCGAGATCAAAATATGGGGTCATGGATCTCACATGCGAGACCCAGACTGCGTTTCTTTGAATATCCTCGATCGGGATTACGTAATAATCAATATTTAAATCTTTCAGCGAACGTGAGACCATAACTACACGTTCGCCTGCGGTAAACGGATTCTCGGGCTCATGGCTACGCTGTGCGCTGCCGATCCCGACGATGATTTCGTCAACCTCGTCGGCGATGTTGCCAAGTATAGTATGGTGCCCTATGTGATATGGCTGAAAGCGCCCTATGTAGAAGGCACGGCTAATGCGCCCCGCCTTCCTTTGGCGCATTATTCTTGTGCTTCTGAGCTGCAAGTTTCTTTATAAGGAACATCCCTGGCTTCGGGTCATCCATGTATTCGATGCCTTTCACCTTGTTTAAGTACTTTTCACCAGTATCGTTTCTGACGATGACTGAGTTCCATCCATCTGGCGCGCCTACCGATCCGACCGAGATGTCTGCGTAGTATGCGGTGTAATCAAGACAGTGGTGGCATGGGTTTCGTGCAAGCGCTGCAATTTCCTTGATCGCAATGCTGTTACCTACGGGTTCCTCGCCGTTGTCGCCGTTCTTGGTGTATGCCCAGAACTTGCCTCCTCCGAAGTCCATCTTCACGACCTTCTTGATATCAAGCCCCATGATGTTCGGGATGATATTATCGCAGAGTGCCTCGCTGGTGAAGCTCTCCATACAGAGGATTCCGATCACAAGTACGATTCGGTCAGTCATGTTCTCTCGCATGAGTGCTGCGGCGTGTGCCTGACACGGCACCCCTACGACCGCGATCTTCTCGTACTTCTTCATAGCCTCCTTGAGCTGCGCAAGAACCGGTGCTGAACTGTACTTCGTGCCCTTTGATAAATCAACATCTGACGCCTTCGTCAGTATGAATGGCTCGATATTCCAGTCTCCATCCCGCTTGATACCGACAGCACAGTCGATCTCTCCCTGCTCGAATAAGGATTTGAGTATTGCTGATACGACAGCACCGTCCTGCCCCTCTAGCTCACTCTTTCCGCCTCTGAAGCTTCGGACGTTGTCGAACTCGTCCTCAGGGAACCCGTCTACGACAGGACAAACCCTTGAACAGGTCAAACAGTCCTCACAGACCTCGCATGCTGCGCCATGAACATAATAAGTCAGATTATTCGGATCGCGTCTGCTTGCGCTCGGGGGGCGAGTCTCATCTTCAGGCACCTCTGCCTCAGACTCTATGTGAACGGCGTTTAGGGGGCATGCCGCTTCACATGCCCCGCAAGCCGTGCAGACGCCATTTTCAATGACCTCTACAATCTTTGGCGGCAAATCACTCAGCCTCCGATTATCTCCTTTCCGATCAGCTTGATCGCCTTCTCTTTGTTAGGACCAAGCGGTGATCCCGCAACGATCTGCGTGACCCCCATCTTGGTGAGTTCGTCGATTCTTGCCACACAATCCGCTGGTGTGCCGTAGATCGAGAACGCGTCCATCATCTCGGTCGTGACCGCGCCACCCATCAGGGTTCCGAAGTCGCCTTTTGCGATTGCTCCGCCGAGTGTGCCAATCACGCTTGGGTCGATGCCGTGTCTCTCAAGAACCATCGGTGGTGATCCCGCAACGATGAATGCAACAACGATCTTTGCCGCGTTCAGTGCCTTATCGACCTTCTTGTCGATTGAGAAACATGCATACGCAGTCACGTCGATGTCCTTCATACTCCTGCCTGCCGATTCCGCGCCCTTCTTGATCTCCTTTACCGCGACCTCGAAGTCCTTCGGATGCGATGCGTTTATGAGCGCACCATCAGCGATCTCTCCCGCGAGCTGGAGCATCTTTGGCCCCTGCACGCCGAGATAGATCGGGATGTTTCCGGCAGCGAATGCCATCTGGGCACCAGCGAGTGACACCAGTTCACCCTTCTGATTGACTGGCTTTCCGGCAAAGAGTTCGCGCAGTGCTGAAACGTTCTCCTTTGTCGTGGTGAGGGGCTTCACCCACTCAATTCCCATCTTATCAAAGGTTGCCTTGTCACCGGGACCCAATCCGAGGATTGCACGTCCACCCGATATCTCGTTTACAGCAGCGATACTGGATGCGGCAACCGCCACATTTCTCGTGTAGGGGTTCGTGACGCCGCTTCCGAGCTTGATCGTGTTGGTGTTGGATGCGAGCACCGCAAGTGTGGTGTACACGTCACGATTGTTGTAGTGGTCTGTGATCCAGACGTTGTCGAACCCGTTCTGCTCAGCCATCTTGGTGTAGTGGGCTATCTTCAGAACAGGGTCACTTGGTACAAATTCGATTCCATATGCCATGGTTTGTCCTCCGTGTATCTAATAAGGTTGAGATGATCGTTGGTGTAATGATTTAAAACCTTATTGGTGCGGCAGTGCACTCTTTGGTTGACAGCCCCCATTTTCAGTAAGGTTAATATATCAATTCATACAACTAATACAATCTCCACTGAAATATTATGCCGAAGGTTGCTAAATGCCTCTTAAAGACATCACAAAAACAATCAAGATCGAGAATGTGGTTGCGTCCACCTCGATTTCAAGTACCATCGATCTCGAACGCGTGTCAGAGCTGATAGAGGGAGCTGAATACAACAAAAAAAGGTTCCCCGGAGCTATATATAGACTCAAGGATCCAAAACTTGCTGTTCTTGTCTTCGGAAGCGGGAAGATCGTGTGTACGGGCGCAAAGAAGATCTCAAATGTCGGGATCGGGGTAACAAAGATATTTGAGAAACTTGAAGAGATCGGGATCAGTACAGAGGGACAGACTGAACTCGTTTTACATAATATCGTTTCATCTGCCGACCTTGGATGCGTGATCAATCTCGATGCCGTTTCGATGGGTCTTGGATTCGAAAACATTGAATACGAGCCGGAACAGTTTCCAGGACTTGTTTACCGAATTAAAGAGCCGAAATCGGTCGTGTTGCTATTCGGATCTGGTAAAATGATCATCACCGGATGCAAAAGTCCGGAAGATTCGAAACTCGTCGTCATCAAAATTGTAAATGATCTCGATGAACTTGGATTATTATGATTTATGATCCCGATTACTGACAATCATATCCATCTCGATCGCAGGGGAAAGGGGCTCCAGGCGGTCAAGGAGTTTGCCCGCGCGGGTGGCACGCACATCATCCTTGTATCAAAACCATCATGGACGCTTGGTATGGAGATAACAAAGCCAAGTGACTACGAACCGGTCTTTGAAGAGACGATCAGTATCGCGCGTGAGATAAATCGGTCTGATATTGGAGTTACAGCGTTCCCTGTGCTCGGGGTCCATCCTGCCGAGATCACGGTGTTATCTGACCGCGTGGGGCAGACGCGGGCAGAGGAGTTGATGATTGCTGGGCTCGATATCGCACAGCGTTTTGTTTGTGAGAATAAAGCGATAGCCATCAAGACCGGAAGACCACATTACGAGGTCTCTCCGAGCGTGTGGGATGCGTCCAACCGCATCATGGCTCACGGCATGACTCTCGCGCGTGATGCCGGATGTGCTGTGCAACTCCACACCGAGACTGCTGACGCGGCAGTGATCGCGGATCTTGTAGTGATCGCGAAGAGATCCGGGATTTCGCCAGGAAAGGTGGTCAAGCATTATGCTCCGCCGCTGGTAAACGTCTTTGAACGCGAAGGGATCTTTCCGGGAGTGCTTGCAGGCAAGGGTGCGATCGAGAGCGCGCTTATCGAGGGGAAACGGTTCATGATGGAGACTGATTACATTGACGATCCCGAGAGACCCGGCGCGGTGCTCGGACCAAAGACCGTGCCCCGGAGAACCTTGCAGTTGATCGACAGGTTCGGCGAAGAGGCATTCTGGAAGGTGCACAAGGAGAACCCTGAGCAGGTGTACGGCATCGAGATTGTGGTGTGAGCAACTGCACATCGCACCCATCGAGTACACATCGGTGCATGTGCTGCACTGGTTGCATTTCTCCTGATCGATCACGGCAAGCACCCGAGCCACTTGTGTGTTTTGGTGTAATAGAATTCTATCATTGTGCGAAATCCACGAGACCTGGTAAGTATTATAATTGATGTCCCGCGTCTAAAAAGAAGTGACAAAAGTCATCGACACAGGGACTTAAGATATGTCCAAAAAGAGGCGATTCTAATGGATACGCAAAGTATGCTGAAACAGATGTGCGAAAGCGATATCAATGACTCCGATATCAAAGCGATCTGCAAAAGCCGTGGTTTTCCTGCTAAAGAGGCGACGTCTCGCGACGTCTTTGAGAACTTCTTTATCTCCACGATTGGTATAAAGGAAGTACTGGACTCATTAACTTACAAGGAAGTTGTATTCCTCCACCTGCTGAGTAAGATGAACAAAGAAGTTGGTATCGGGTACTTCGAGAGACTATACGGCAGTGCAAGAGCCGCAAACAAGTATTATTATGGGACTTTTACCAAGCGGTATAACGAAACATTCAAAGAAGTGAAGAGTAATCTGGTGCGAAAGGGTGTGCTCATCGCCATAGAGCAAGAAACATATAGAAAGTCTACCAGGATGGAACGCTTGCGATTCTCTTTTCCTCCGGAATTTGGAGAGTTTCTTCCACCACTCGTCAAGGCTTCCAAATTCAAAAAAACCGGGAAGTTCAAGAGAGAAGTTCTGCGTGATAAACTGCTTGAGCTTGCGGGAGGGAAAAGAAAAAGACCATCCCCCTTATCAAACTCAGACAGACGGTCGTTCAAACTCACAATCAACGAGGGTAATCTGTCTATCGGAGGCAAACAGTTCAGAGCAAACTACCTGTTGGATTGGCAGAAAGCATGCATGCGTGCGTCTGTTAAAACCGATACCAAGGAGCAAGGTTATCAGAGTTATCCGGGCGGTGATATGACTCCTGTTGATGCTACACTCTATGCAATCTCACAACTTGGTGAGCATGAATGGTTACCCGCAGATAGTCTCGTAGTGATACTCAAGATATTTACAGGAGATGATATAAATCACCCCTGCGAACAGATCTGCGAGGCTGGCTGGGAGTGGGGCTGCCTTGTAAAAGTCGTGGTAGACAAGACGGCATACTACCGGTTACCTGATGATCCATTAGACGATGCAGACGCACCAACGCCTGAACAGTATCTACAGATTGCGCCTGACGGTACAGTAGTGTTGAATCTGGTAAAAATTCCTTATGCCGCACTGGAAGTGATAGCTTCGGTTGCACTCCTGGATATTCATAACGCCAATCTGGAACCGACCGCAAATATCATTAAGATTGGGAACGCGCTCACGACGGTTCGAAAAGAGGGTGTTTTTGAGTGGCTCAGGGAGAATTCAGCTGGTTTTCGCACCGCAATCGGGATTGCTGAAAAAAGATGGGGTAAACAGATCATTCATGAAGACCTGATGGTTGCACAGGTAAAAGATCTGAGCCTTAAGGTGCAGATCGAAAAGTCATGCACCGGTTCGCAACTTGTATCGCTTCCGGATGATTATATCGCCTTCCCATGTGGCGTTCTTCCCGCGATACAGAAAATAGTGAGCGCGTCGGGGCACGTGGTCAAGAAGGCGAGGAATGAATGATGCAACCAAAACCAGACTTAACCCGGGCAGATATCGACGAACTGAGCATCGTTTCCAACCAGTGCGATCTGCGCCACGATCTACATGCTTTTGTTGAGTATGTGAAAGGGCGCGATGTAAAACGGTTGCACCGGAGTAATGAGTTGAACAAGTCCGATCAAAAGCGATTGGCAAAACTCATGAGCAATTCTCATCTACGAGAAGAAGTAGAGGCGGAGGGGCATTCCGACTGGATCGATTATGTCGATTACCTGGCGCTTACATTTAAGTTCGTAAACTATGACACCGAGGGGCGGTATATGGGGTATTACAGCAGCGAACCGTCGTTTCCTGACAATTACATCGACGTCGATACCAAAAGATACGAAGAATTTATTAGTTTACCGTTAATAGAGCAGGAGAAGAAGCTTCTGGATGTATTAGTAAAAAATTATCTTGATGGTGAAAATGAGTTTTACGAGACAAGTGTGCTTGGCAGGCTATCAGGGTTCTCGATCCGGGGATCAGCGACCGGCATTATGCCGGGACTCGATTTTGGCAAAGTAAGGCGGTTTCTTATTAAGGTTTTGCAATCCTGTACGCCCGGTGTCTGGTACACTACCGACTCATTGATCCGATATCTGAAAGAACATCATCCATTCTTCCTCATTCCAGAGAATCCCAAATATCAACATGAAGGGTATGCAGAGAAGGGCAGGTATGGCAATTTTCAGGAGCAAAAGGAGAGGTGGGGTACAGGTATACAGATTTCAGAGAGTGAAACGGACGCGTTTCTGCGGGTGGAAGGTCGCTTTGTGGAACGGTTCCTTGAAGGATTGCCCCTTATTTTGGGATATATCGAGGTCGCCTATTCCGAAACAGAGTATAAAGGACGCCTGCCAGAGATGAACCGGCTTCTGGCGTTTCGAGTCAATGATGTGTTCCTGCACGTGATGAACGGTGACATCATAGAACCCAGAGTTACAGTGCAGCCGAATTTTGAGGTGCATGTGGAATCGGAATTATATCCGATTCGGATTCTTGCGCAACTGACAAAAATTGCGGATGTCGTAACAAAAGACAGGACAAACATCTTAAAACTTCGAAAAAAGAAGGTCCTGACCCAATTGAGCGAAAGAGAAGATTTTGACGTGATCAAGCTCATGGAGAAGATGAGCGGTCAGAAACTGCCACAGAATGTTCGAATCGAACTTGAAGAGTGGGTGGGGGCTTCAGAAGCATTCACACTCTATGAGAATGTCGTGCTTCTCGAGGGAGACCACAATCTGCCCGAACTCGACGAATTCACGATTGAATCCATATCACCTGCGATTAGAATCGTGCATTCGCCTGACCGATTGTTTGTGTATCTTCTGCAGAAAGAGTTAATCCCTCTTCGCATAAAACATCGCTCTTCGACTTTTACGCGCCTCCCTGACGGTGCAGACACGGTCTTTCCCAGACGCGATATGGGCGTTTCAAAATCAAAAACGAAGGCGAAAGCAAAGGCAAAGAAACGTGTGACGATAAAACGGGAAGTCCGGATCACATTTCACTTTCCGGCAAAAGAATTGATGGAAGAATTCCGCAACGGACTTATAGCTGTTAGATGCCCGGTTGCTGCTGATTGGGGCAAATTGACACTCTCCTTTGACAAGCGTTACGAATCAGAGGTAAAGAAGGTCAGTAAGAAACTGTTAGATTACACAATCAAAACCGAGGATATTCTATGAGCTCACAGCCACAGAAGCCGCTCATAATCCAGAGCGATCGCACGTTGATGCTTGAGGTCGGTCACCCGGGGTACGTGGAATGCCGGGATTTTCTATCTCTCTTTGCAGAGCTGGTAAAATCGCCAGAGTTTATCCATACGTATCGGGTAACACCACTCTCGCTCTGGAATGCGGCAGCACTGGATGTGCCGTTTAAAGAGATAACTTGCGGTCTTGAAGAGTTCTCGCGTTACAGCGTTCCGTCAAACGTCATCGTCGATATGAGGGAGTGGTACGAGACTTATGGCAAGCTGGTGTTACAGAAAGCCAAAGCCGCAGAGGACTGCCTGGAGCTTGTTGTTGCGGACTCCCGTATTCTGGAACGAATCCGCAACAATGAGTCATTGGAAGAATTTTGGGCGGATAACGACGATCTCCCAGGACTATTCATACCGCAAGCAAGACGCGGTGATCTTAAGCACGCATTGATAAAGGCGGGCTACCCGGTCAAGGACCTGTGCGGCTATCTGGAAGGGGAGCGGTTCGACATCACTTTGCGCGACATTGATCTTGACGGTGACTCATTTGCGCTGCGCGATTATCAAAGGGAGGCTATAGATCTCTTTTACTGTGCTGGCGAGAAGACCGGCGGCAGTGGAGTGATTGTTCTTCCATGCGGTTCAGGTAAGACTATCATAGGGCTTGGAACGATGGTACAGATATCAAGTTACACCTTGATAATCGCCACCAATACGGTCTCTGTTGCGCAGTGGCGCGATGAACTTCTCTCCAAGACCCACATCAACGAAGCGGACATCGGCGAGTATACGGGGCGCATCAAAGAGATTAAGCCGATCACGATCACCACATACCAGATGCTGACACATCGTCAAACAAAGGACGAACCATTGCACAACCTGAAGATCTTTACCGAGCACAACTGGGGGCTAATTATATATGATGAGGTGCATATACTCCCGGCTCCAGTATTTCGTGCAACAACAGCAATTCAAGCCAGACGGCGGCTCGGGCTGACTGCAACACTGGTTCGCGAAGATGGCAAGGAGGATGACGTCTTTGCACTGATCGGTCCAAAGCGATACGATGTCCCGTGGAAGACGCTTGAGAGTCGCGGCTATATTGCGGAAGCCATCTGTACAGAGTATCGCGTCCCTCTTTCGTCCAAAGAAGAGCTTACGTACGCCCATGCCGACAAACGCGCCAAGTTTCGCATCGCAGCAGAGAACGAGCGCAAAAAAGAGCTTGTGTGTGAACTCCTGGAGAACCACGCAGGTGAGAGCATCCTGATCATTGGTCAATTCATTTCGCAGATAGAGAAGCTTGCCAAATCACTAAAGCTTCCGATCATCACCGGTAAGACCAAACAAGGTGACAGGGAAAAGCTCTACGACGAGTTCAGGAAGGGGGACATCAACACGCTTGTGGTATCCAAAGTCGCAAACTTCTCCGTGGATCTGCCTGACGCCAGTGTCATGATCCAAATATCAGGTACGTATGGTTCGCGTCAGGAGGAAGCGCAGCGATTGGGGCGCATTCTTCGTCCGAAAGAACATGCTTCTCATTTCTACACCCTGGTCTCGAAAGGTACCGTTGAACAGACATTCGGGAGCAACCGTCAGCTCTTTTTGGTGGAACAGGGGTACAGGTATCAGATCAGGTACTTTTGAGATTTCCAGAACGATGAAAGTCTGCTGCGGCTGCCAAAAGACCTTCGGGAATCTATCATATCCAAGGAGTGCACGCTCCGATACCTCTGATAGGTGCTAAAAAAGCGATCACCCGAGTTTCGAGTGTACTCGGATCGATCGCAACTCAAACTCACAGCTTCACGATCGCGTTTCTCGGGCACACATCGATGCAGGTCCCGCACTGGGTGCACTTCTCCTGATCGATCACGGCAAGCGCCTTTACCAGTTTGATTGCGCCCTCAGGGCAGTTCTTCTTGCATATCCCGCATCCGATGCATCCGAACTCGCAGACCTCTTTGACATACTTGCCCTTGTCGTGTGATGCGCAGACCACATACACAGGACCGTGCTCCTTTGCAATCGTTAACACCTGTTGCGGGCAGGCTTGCACGCAGCATCCGCAGCCCTTGCAGTTATACTTCTTGATTTTCGGAAGCCCGTTATCCGCAATCTCGATTGCGTCGAATTGGCATGCTCGCACGCAGTCGCCAAGACCGATGCATCCGTATGAGCAGGCTTTCCTTGTGCCTGCGAGCAGGATTGCAGCCCTGCACGTGTCCGCGCCGATATAATCGTAGCGGTCCTTACAGTTTGTGCCGCCCTGACAGATGATAACCGGATACATAGGCTCTGCTGTGCTGATATCCATTCCGAGCAGCTCTCCTATAAGTTCGAACGTCTCTGCATCGCACGAAGTACACACCTCAGGTGAGACATCCCCTGCCACGATATGCTCGGCAGCATCAGCACATCCCGGGTATCCGCACGCTCCACAGTTTGCTCCGGGCATCAGTTCGATCAGTGCATCGACAAGCGGATCGGTCTCGACATAGAACGCCTTTGACGCCCAGACGAGCATCCCTGCCATCGCAAGTCCGAGTGCGCCAAGAACAGCGATTGCAGGCGGCATCAAACTCATAAGATCGACGGTCATAATTTCACCACCGAAAAGTAGCTGACAACTATTAGTGCGACCATCGTCGCTGCGAAGAATGCGCCGATGAAGCCGCTGAAGAGGTCAACATTACGCATGATCAGCTTCTCTCGCACAGCCGCTGTCGCAAGCATCACCCATGAGTAGCCAAGACCTGCAGCGAATGCGTATATGATGCTTGCCCCATAAGTGTAGCCCTCCTGTATGTTCAGCAGCACCACACCAAGAACAGCGCAGTTCGTTGCAATCAGCGGGAGATATATCCCGAGCGACTTGTAGAGCGGCGGGCTGAACCTGCGTATGACGAACTCGACAAGCTGTACAAATGAAGCGATGATGAGGATGAAACAGATCGTCCGCAGGAATGTCAGATCCTTCCCTATAATACTTACAGGGCTCAGGAGATAATGATAGATGGGCCATGTGAGGATCGCCGACATCGTCATAACGAAGGTGACCGCCATCGACATACCTTTCGATGTATCTGAGCTGGTGGTTAGACCAACATACGAACAGAGTCCGAGAAACATGATCAAGAGGAAGTTCTTTGTGAACATCCCCTCCACAAAGAGCGGGAAGATAGCCTCTGTCGGCATAAGTCCTGGTGTTTCGATCATATCTCGTAACCCTCCTTTCTGAGTTGTTTCACCCGTTTGCGATCACCCATGATCTTGAACAGAAGCATCAGTGCAGCGATCGTTAAGAACGCGCCTGGTGGTGTGACCATCACGATTGCCGGCTCAATCGGAAACTCTATTGGATTGGGGACGAATGAGAACCCGGGGATATCTGAAAGTGGGTAAAATCCAAGTTCACCCTCCTTACTCCAGAGCATCATGAGTTTTAACGCTCCGGTTCCGAGAATCTCCCTGATACTGCCGATCAATATCAGCGCAGCTGCAAAACCGATTGATATGCCAATCGCATCTGCTATCGATGGGATAACCGGGTTTCGGTTTGCAAAAGCCTCTGCTCTACCAATGACTATGCAGTTCACAACAATCAGCGGAACAAAGATTCCAAGCGCCTCGTACATCGGCGGCAGAAATGCCTCGAGCATCATATCAATCATCGTAACAAAGGTACAGATGATCAGGATGAATATCGGGATTCTGACGCCTGGAGGGATCTGTTTTCGCAGAAGAGAGACGAAGATGTTTGAGCCGAGTATTACAAAGGTGAACGCCATCGCCATGCCGAGCGCGTTTGCAAACGACGTGGACACAGCAAGTACCGGACAGAGACCGAGCACAAGCACGAATACAGGGTTATCCTTGATGATTCCCCTGATTATCTCCCCTACGAATGATTTATTTGCCATTTACGAGACCTCCTGTTGCATCTTTCCAATTATTTCAGCGACTCCGGCAGTGACATATCCGGATGATACCGATGCACCTGATATGGCATCGATCTCTCCGCCGTCACCCGAGAGCGCCAGCCCGCTCGGACTGACTCCCGCGAACTGTGCGACGAACCCTTCGTCTTTCTGGATCTTATCCCCGATCCCAGGCGTCTCTTTCTGCGAGACCACAACAACTCCGGTAACCTTGAAATCTGTGTCCACTCCAACTGCGAGCGTTAAGATGTCCTGCATGCCCTGAACCTCTGCCATGGCACCATAACCGATCAGGTCACCACCGTCATAAGCCTCGTAGCAGATTTCTCCGCCACCGACCAGCTTAAACTTGGTAGCATCAGGGACAACACCAAAGTCGAGCAGCTGCTTGTCAGGACCACCTGCCTCCGCTGCCAGTTTCTCAAGCTGTGCCTGTGTGATGCCATAAGTCGCGGTCAGGACCACAGCCGCCACCGCAGCAATGAGCGTTAGCTTGAGGAGTATCATTACAGTGGAATCTTTTGTTTCTGCCATTTTATTTCCCTCCGATCGGCTTTGGTATGGTACTTCTGTCGATGAGCGGACTGAAGACGTTCATCAGAAGCACCGCAAAGCACATCCCTGCGAAATAGGTATTGAAATGGAGCTGGATTAATATCAAGAAGGCAAGCATGATTCCGTAGATCAGTCTGCCCCTCTTTGTCACAGGTGATGTGACCGGGTCTGCTGCAAGGAATATCAGTCCGAGGAAGTAGCCGCCGGTTAGCACATAAGGAAGTTGTGAACCCATCCCGACGATCGGCATCAAGAGCAGCAGCAGGACAGTGGCACTGATTGCCACCCGCCGATCTACGTATCTCTTGTAAAGGACGAATGCACCGCCGAGCAGGACTAATGCGGGTGAAGCCTCGACAAGCCTTCCAGCGCCAGTCTCAAGGAATAGGTCAGAGAAACTACCGAGATTCGGTACGGATCCGGTTCCCATCAGCGTGGGCCACGCAGCAAGCAGGAATGCAAATCCTACCAGTGCCGGATGGAACACCAGCGTCCCTGTGCCGCCGAAGATATATTTTGGAACAGCTATCGCAAACGCGGCTCCGATGATTGGAACCCAGAGCGGAACGCTTGGCGGCATGATAAGCGCAAGCAAAAGACCGATCAACACGGCATTTCCGTCACTTATGGTGCTCGGCTGGGATGCCGCCTTGTAGATCACGATCTCAGTGACCACTGCCGTAATCACAGTTGCAAGTATAATCGTGAGGGCGGGGATCCCGAAGAGATAGATCGCCGCGATCGTGACCGGAAGCAGTGCAGCGACTGTCCCCCACATCACGCGTTTTGCGCTCTCATCACTCTTCACATGGGGTAATGGTGATATTGTATATGTCATTCGGATGCCTCCATCTCGGCAACGCCGTGTTTGCCATACCTGATTATCTGCACGAGCGGGAGCTTGGACGGGCAGACGTACGCACACATACCACATTCCACGCAGTCACCGATGTATAATTCCGCACACTTGTCAAACTGCGCGCTATCTGCATACCCGTACAGCAGGTGCGGCATCAGACCGACCGGACACTCGTCCACACACCACGCGCAGTTGATACATGGCGACGGTGCTTCGCGCTCGATATCGCGCTCGGTCTGCACGAGAATTCCTGTTGTCGTCTTGATGACCGGAACCTCATCTGAGTACTGCGCCGCGCCAGATATTGCGCCGTTTACGATGATCTTTGCCGGCGTTCCACTACAGCCGCCACATTCTTTGATCATATAACCAATCGGCGCGCCGATCTCCACGAGAACATTTCTCGGAGAACCTACCGCACCTGCAACGGTCACCACTTTCTTAATCATGGGTTCGCCGTCACGAAGTGCATCGTATATCGCCTTCATAGCAGCGATGCTGCTCACGAGAACGCCTTTGTCCTCAGGGGTGCTACCGCGTGGCACCTTCTTTTTCCCAAACTTCTTGGAAAGCGTGTTTTCGGTACCCGGCGGATAATACCCCGGTGTCGCGATGACCTTGATATTGCTATCCGGTATCGTCTCGGTTCGCATGACGTGCAGCGCTTCTGAGCCAAGTTCGATTACGATGAACGCTTTCTTAGCACCAACCGTTTCCATCAATGCTTTCAATCCATATACGATCTCGGAAGGATAATCGAGCATGAGCGCTTCGTGTGATGACAGATCCCAGGTATTCGTCCCGTTGACGACGATCGTGTCGATATCTTCTTTTGTGCGCAATGTCGGTTGTCCGTTTGGTTCGACAATACCGGCTTCCCTGATAATGCGCCTTATTTTTCCTGCGGACAATTCTACCGGTTCAATTTCTCTCTTTTCCCCGTCGTGGGTCTTGATCACCACGCTCTGAACATCCTTACCAGTCGGATGCGGTAGTTCGGAGACGGCTGTAACCTCTCCGGAAACGCTCGAATGTATCCGGAACTCGCCGTCGCCGATCAATTGACCAACAGAAACGATATCGCCAACACTTACCAAGGAATCGCACACCGCACCATCATGCTGCTGTAAAGGAATAATCACCTGTTCAGGTGTTTTGATTGTTACAATCTTCAATGCGGATGCCTCCTATGCCTCGTATTATGGATACGTGTGTCGGTATATATAAGTATTGTTATCTGGCTGGCACAGGCAACTATCTTTAAGTGTTACTGTACAGAGTATACACCACATGAGTGTACCGAGATTCTGGAGACATATCAGCAGCAGGTACAACCTGATCGGAACGAGGTGTAATACCTGCGGCGAATACTACTTCCCGCCGAGAACGATGTGCCCGAACTGCCGCAGGGATGGCAGCATCGAGGAATACCAGTTCAAGGGGTATGGCGAGGTCGTCACCTATACGATCATCCATACCGCATCCGAGGGATTCGATATTCAGACACCGTACCCACTTGCGATCATACAACTGGATGAGGGTCCGCGCATGACCGGACAGGTGGTCTGCGACAATGATGCGATCGCAATCGGGATGCGGGTGAAGCCGATATTCAGGAAACTCGGTGAAGATGGTGCCGCTGGCATCATATACTATGGCACCAAGTTCATCCCTGCATGATGCGCATAAGCCTCGGTGGCTCAGCTGGCAGAGCGAGTGATTTGTAATCACTAGGTCGCGAGTTCAAATCTCGCCCGAGGCTTAAACCTGATACAGCAATCACAGTATCTGAAAAATGATATTGCTGTACCCCTGCTTTTGATCACTCACCAGCGACCTTCCCCCCATGGTTCAACCCTTACTTCCTGGACCTTGCAAGTTCAATGATAGCATCTGTTAGATTATTCACCGATACGCGCAATTCCTTCCGCTCGTCACGCATCTCATCGATGGCTCTTTCCACACTATCAGATATCTTTCCGTATTTCACATCCAGAACATTGAAGCTCTGCTGTGTCTGATCCCGAAACTCGGTCAAGACGTGGGTGTGAATGTCTTGCTTAC
>JAYEFK010000060.1:0-7191 GCA_034658575.1 Methanobacteriota archaeon | reverse complement strand
TGCTTGTCGATCATCTGGTCTTGCTTACCGAGCATCTGATCCTGTTTGCCGAGCATCTCCCTCCCGATTCCCACAGATTCTATTCCAAGTTCCACAGACCGATAGAGCAACGCCCCCGCCACGTCCATACGCTCTCCGAGTTCCTCCGTCCAATCGCCCCGTTTGATCTCGAAGTACTCGAATTCGCGGGTCGCTACTCCGAATTCGATATCAACATCTTCAACAGATATCGGAGATTCCGGATGTTTGTCTATCCTGATCCGAGTTAGGAACTCGTTGAGACTGCCTTCGTACCCTTCTGCAACGATCTTGACATCGTAAGGTTTCAAATTCTCGACATAACCAGTCAAATTCAGTTTACGAGCAATTTTTTCCACAATGTCCCTATATCCAACCCTCTGCACCTCGCCCTTTGCGATGACTATTACTCGCTTCATCTCGCATCACCTGTACGCCGCAAGACCACTCTGTCATCGGTCATCCGATGTGGTTCTGTCCGTCCTGTGTTGTGTTCTGTCATGGTTTAGTGCCGACTTGCTTGATCCCATTGATCGGTATATATTTATAATGTGCTGACCCGGTATAAATATTCTCATTACGCAACGTTGCAGCGTAAACCGGGCTTGCATATCATAACCGCTCAACCTCTGCCCTGCCATCGCGCACCGCAACAACAAATCCAATATCTGCAAGCGCACGCGCAGCCTCTCCTGTTCCATGTATCAGCAGTTCCACGAGATCGTCTGTTTCATCGATGTCGGTCGCTGCTGCAAACGAGTCATAGACCTCGACTGAGAGACCATTGTCGTGTGCGATTCTGAGATGATCAAGGAAACTCGTGCCATAGTAATCCGTGCTGAACCGGGACGGGTCTTTGATGGAGAGGATATTGGTTCCTCCGCCCTTTCCGGGTGCGATCACCAGATCGGTGTCCGAATCCACAATCTCTCGCACGTGCCGGCTCTTCAGGAGCGGCAGGTCAGCCATCACAATCATGACCGGATCGCATCCGCACTCTGCCACCCTGGAGAGATACTCGTTTAATGCATCGTTCAGTCCCGCTCCGCTCCACAGGATGTGCGGATCGATGCGCACGTCGCCAAAGACTGATGGCGTGAGGATATCGACCGCGAAGCCGTCGGTTGCGTCGAGCACATCATGAAGCATGCAGGTTGCAAGCTGGTCGCGCTCATCCGGTGTTAGCACGCCAGAGAGCCGGGATTTGGCGTTCTCTTTCTTAAATGGTATTACTATTCTCATGGTAATGCCTCCGGCATCGATGTGTAAGTATGAGAATTTATTGCACGCATTATCAATCCTGCCCAAAGATCCTCTGGTAGTACTCTGCTCCGATGTCAACACTCCATGCAACATGCCGCACATTGACGTCCCGATCCATGTCAAGCGTCAGCAGATGAAGCACCCGCCTGTAGATCGTGACGGCTCGGGCGCCCTCATTTGCAGCAAGCGCGTCCATCCTCGCCCTGACCGCATCGAAATACCGCGCCCGGTCGGATTCTGTCATAAACGTCATGCCTGTGGAGGCGATCCTGTCTGCAAGATCGTGATAATTCGCGGCAGTCCCGACATCTTCGATGATCAACTCGTTCAACCGACATAGCGCACCCTGCCTGATGGCATGCAAGACCTGTTCATCGCTGCTTTCGATGTATATCCTGTTTATCTCCTCGGTTCCGCTCGCCCGCACAAGGAGGCGGGAGATCCCATCCCCGCCCGGATCCTGCAGCACGAACTCGACCTTGTCATAGTATGTGCCGCCAGCCCAGAGAACGTCCTGCCCTGCGATCGACTCTGGCGGGTTATCGAGCCATGAATTGATTATCTTCTCTTTTGGGTTGTTCGGAGCCCATATATCGAGCCGTTCGTCGTATTTTTCGCCATACCTTTCCGTATGTGCCCGCCATATCTCGCCGGGAGGCTTTTCGTGCCATGCGATCATGGATGCGATCATACATATCCCGATAATCCCGTCCTTGTCAGGGAACCGCTTGATCGTGAAGCCGCCGCTCTCCTCGCCTGCAACCGCTGCCGGCAGATCGTATTTTTTCATCGCTGCGGAGATGTACTTGAAGCCGACTTCGGTATCGATGCACGGGAACCGTTGCAAGGAGAGTGCATATTCAATGTTGCCAGTGACCCGCTTGACGCTGTAAAACGGATGCCGGATCAGCGAATTGACCTGATCCCACTCAGGCGTCGGTATATCGTATCCGCCGTCCAGGGAGAGCGTCCGCACCACATCATCGATTGCGGTGGACGTGGTTCCTGTCCGTATCACGATATGGTTCTCCCAGGCAAGCCCCCTGATCACGAAATCGCAGATCATGGCAAGGAGTTTGTTAAGGTTGGTAAACCCATCCCGGTCAAGGATTCCGCCGCACCTGTCGCCATCCGTATCGTTTGCGCACTCAAAGAGGGCACCGATCCGTTCCAATCGATCCGCGGTCGGAAGAATCCACTGCTCCTCAGGATTGGCATAGAATCGGAGACCGAGAAGATTATCCTTCCCTGAATCCATCGGAAAGACGGATTCCGCGGGAATCCCGAGTTTCTCGAATATCTCTGTGATATATCCCCTTGCAACACCATTCATCGCGTTGTGGATGAACCTGTGCTCTGGCTGCGAATAGAAATCCACAAGAAGCTTGTCCAGTTTCTGCGATCTTAAGAAATCAGCGACCCATGAAGTGTATCTCTCCCGCATATCAACATACACAAACTTGCCTTCAGATTCCGCCTTCGGAAGATCATATTTCAGGATGGGCTGGTCTCTCATGCAGAGGATATTCGCTTCCCTCTCAATCCGGTCGGTGACCGATGTCGGGGCAACATCGCCGTTCTCCATGCTCCATCGCTGCCCCTGGGTCGAGAGCGGATTGTGGCTCGGGGTCATGTTCTCGCCACCTGCCGCATTATTCTGTTCCACCTCCCGAAGCCAGTACACCAGAGCGCCTGTGGGCGATGGCTCGCTTGCAAACCGCACAGGAAAGGAGCGCGAGAGAAACACCTTAGCGCTCTCAAGCGCAAACTCCCGTGCGCCGATCCGCGTGTCATAAGTGATCACGACTGGCATCCCGCCTTTATTCTGGGATATCTCGAGATCGTTACATATCGCAACAGTTGTAAAATCAGATCTTTTTCCGGTGAAATCCTTGTCCACAAATGCTCTGAAACCTGATGTCCCAAACTTTATATACTTTTTATCGAATAATTTGTGGAGCAGTTCTGCAAGCGCAGGATCGTCGGTTCGTTCTCTGAACCGGTACAGCTTGTCACTGGTGTTTGCGGCAAGCGATGTTCTAAATGATCTGTACCGCCCATCATCGTTAAGAGCGGTGATCAGGGGGGCTAATTCATCTTTTACATAATTATCAATTCCGGAAAACTCGTCCCGCCCAAATAATCCCAACAGTGCGGTTATGGCAAGAGCCCGCAGGCGCTTCGCCTCTGCCAACTGGCAATGCGCCTCCCTGTATGCATCTCGCATCTTCTTGCGATCCTTGATCTCCCTGCCGGTCATCCGGTTGATCTCCGAATCCGGGTTCTCGGTAGTCTCAAGTCTATACTGACCGGGCTCGACTGCAAAGAGTTGTAAGGATGCGAACACGACCGGAAGTTGATCGGTTGGGAATTTTTGGATATTTTCGGTAAGTTTTGCCAAAAAATCCCTGCTCACAAGAGTTGCCTCACCGAGGATTTCAGTATCCTCTGTTTCAGTCAGAGCAACGATCAGACTGGAAGTCAGTTCGGATACAGGAAGTTCGCTTGCACTATGCTCTCTGATGATGCTTTTCAGTTCGGATAGATTGCCCAGTGTTGCTGCCCTGTTATGAGCCAGCATCTGCCAGCGCATATTCCGGTACAAGAAATCAGCGCGTTTCATGCATAACTCTTGATCGCCTTTTCATATTAGTTGGTGGGGTTAACATTAATAACAGACCACATACAGAAGAAAGTTTACCATGAAAAAGTCAGAAAAAGAGCAGGAAGTTCAATATTACACAAAAGGACGTTGGGACAATTGGATTCAGAACGTGAAAAAGAGTAACTTCCAGATAGACGATGAATCCGGAAGCAGTACTGCGGTATTCGTCAATATGATGGATGATGTAATACTTTCATGCCTGAATGTCATTTCTAAACGGAATGCTAAAAAGATGTCAGCAGATACTGCGTTAAATGCAATTTCGGGCATCAGCGAGATTGTGCTCGGTGATGTTTCCCCGATTAACGAGGATGTCGATATGATGATCCAGTCGCTCCAGTCCTCGATGCTCGGTGCGCTTGTTTCATGCGAATGCTATATCCGCGGATCTTATGATGCGAAGACCGCGCTTCCTAAACTGGTCAAGACTGCGATCGAAACAGAGGAGAATGATCCGGAAAAATCGCTGGAATGCATAAGCACGGTTGGTGCACGGATACTATCTGGCAAGCCCATGCCAGAGATCGTCTTTGACGTGCCGGATGGGCTGGTTGCGGAATGGTTAGACGGAGTTGACTCGATCGTCGCAGCGATGGCTCTTTCGAACGAAAAATGATGTCATAGTGTATGCAGTGCATACTGACCATAGCAGGATCCGATTCCGGCGGTGGCGCAGGCATAGAGGCTGATCTGAAGACGTTTGCCGCGCGCGGGATGCATGGCGCCTGCGCGATCACCTCCGTAACCGCGCAGAACACGCTTGGGGTGGAGCGCGTCTACGATCTTCCTGAAGATGTGATCCTCGACCAGATCCGTGCGGTACTTAGCGACATAAGAGTCGATTATGTAAAAATCGGGATGCTGTCCTCTGATGGAATCGTCCGCACAGTGGCAGGAGAGATCAAAGGCATTCCGTTCGTGCTCGATCCTGTGATGGCTGCAGAGGCAGGCGGGTCGCTGCTGGCGGAAGATGCACTGGACGCGCTGGTTTCGGTTCTGATCCCGCTTGCATCCGTTGTCACGCCAAACGTCTATGAAGCTTCTGCCATAACAGGCATCCGGATCAGGAGTATCGAGGATTCGAAGCGTGCTGCAGCCGCAATCGTCGCCCTCGGATGCCGGGCTGCTGTCGTCACTGGCGGGCATCTCGATGGCACCGACGTGCTCTGCGAGGGTGACAGTGGCAAGATTGGGTCCATCCGACTAATCCGTGGGGCAGGGGGTCTTATCGAGGGAGGGACACATGGTGCTGGCTGCACATACTCAGCAGCGCTCGCATCATATCTTGCGAAGGGACTTTCCGTGCCGGATGCGTGCATCGCTGCAAAGGCTTTTGTCGAAGAAGCGATCGCAAACTCTTCCAGCATAGGCAGCGGAGTTGCTCCTGTCAACCAGACCCGGGAGGTCACCGGCGATGCTGCACGGTACCGTGCGATCGCTGATGTCAGCGCCGCCGTAAAAGCGATCGAGGACTCCCGATCGTTCGCGTCACTGATCCCTGAGGTCGGGTGCAACATCGGAAGCGCAATTCCCGCGGCGCAATCGGCAGGGGACGTTGCCGCAGTCAGGGGAAGAATCGTTACGGTCAGCGGCGGCAGAGCCCGCGCAGTCGGATGCGCGGAATTCAGTGCATCGTCACACATTGCACGACTCATCCTTGCGGTCATGCAGTTCGATCCGATGATGCGAAGCGCGCTGAATATCAGGTATTCAAAAGACGTTATCTCTGCCTGCGCGGATTGCGGCTATACGGTTGCGTCGTTTGACCGGAAGGACGAGCCGCCGCACCACAAGACGATGGACTGGGGCGCAGAGTATGCGATCAAACGTGCAGGGTATGTGCCGCAGGTTATCTGGGATGCAGGCGGTGTCGGGAAAGAGGCGATGGTGCGGATTCTTGGAGGGAGCGCGGTCGAGGTCGCAGGTCTTGCGATTCGGGTGGTTGATCGGCTGCGAGGGTGAGGTTTTTTTATCGCTTGGATGCGCAGAAGTCGATGGAGGTTCAACGAAACGATTGAGGGGTTGATAGGAATATCGCTTGAATGGCGGGCGTTTCATCTTGCCACATAAGGATGCATCCATACATGTGGGCGGGAATTGGCACCGAGACCCCTTTCCCCGGTACCGAAGCAGAAGTAATTACCGGCGGCGATTTAAACACATATATCATGCCGGTTCATTCCAGCTCCACCGTCCCTTCATCAAAATTTATCCCCAGGCGAGAGAACATCTGTGTTCCTAAAAGACCTTCTTCTGACTCTGTAAGCATTATTCCAACCTTTTTTGTCCTGTCACCGAGTTTAACCTCTCCTGTGAATACCAATTCACGTTTTCTTGTGCCGTCTGCCAGCTCAACCCATATCGTATCACAAAGATTGAGTCCAAGCTGAATGGCAACTCCAATCGGCAGGCAGAGCTCACCATCGAAACCGGTATCCACAACTGCATCGATGGGCACCTCATTCACCAGCACCACAACCTTCGGATGCCTGTATTCGTCGATGTATCCTTCCACTTGTGCTCACCTCATCTGAAGTGCCAAACCGCGTTGTAACCGATTTTCGCCAGATAAAATACCTCGTCGGGATACTTCTCCCTGGCTTTTCTATCCGCGCTGGTCACATCCTTCCCAAGGAAATAGTCACCGGTCGTAACTTCTATCGCAACGATCTCCCCTTTATGTTCAGGCTCAAGCGTAGCCTTTATCCTCTCGTAGATCTCTTCTCCCTTATCTACGATCTTGTCCTTGTTCACTACTTTGATCTTCTTCATTTTTAGCCTCCACCAATGTTGAGTTCGTAAAGCACATATCCGCATTCCATCTCAAATACCTTATCATCGGAGCGTGCAAATGAACAAGTCAGAGTTAAATATCCGGAACGCATACCTGGTGACTGCGAAATGGCTGGCATCGAGATAAAACGCGGATACGAAGTCCTGTCTAACAATAACGTCAGGTTTGGGATCAGAGTGATCAACACCAGCGACTCCGCCATTTTAGAAGATCAAAGGTATCCCGTTCGTGCTCGATCCTGTGATGGCTGCAGAGGCAGGCGGGTCGCTGCTGGCGGAAGATACACTGGACGCGCTGGTTTCGGTTCTGATCCCGCTTGCATCTGTTGTCACGCCAAACGTCTATGAAGCTTCTGCCATAACAGGCATCCGGATCAGGAGTATCGAGGATTCGAAGCGTGCTGCAGCCGCAATCGTCGCCCTCGGATGCCGGGCTGCTGTCGTCACTGGCG
>JAYEFK010000059.1:0-9365 GCA_034658575.1 Methanobacteriota archaeon | reverse complement strand
GCCGGATTGTAAGAAAATTTGGAAAGTGGGGGGGGTGTATATAAAGTCAAAACATTTGGGACTACACAAGCCGTTTCAGGAGCGGCAACTCCTCGCATCCATCGAAACGGCTCTTTACAAGAGCGGGATCGAGAAGCGGTTGGAGGAGAGTGAAGAATGGCTTGCAACAACCCTCATGAGTATCGGTGATGCTGTGATCGCCACCGACGGGGCTGGTTATGTGAAGTCCATGAATCATGTTGCTGAGAGACTGACCGGATGGAAACAGGAGGATGCTGCCGGAAAGCCCCTGACAGATGTCTTTACGATCATAAACGGAGAGATCGGCAAAGAGATCGAGAATCCGGTAACAACGATACTCAGGGAAGGTGTCGTTGTCGAGCTGGCTGGCCAAACGATGTTGATAACAAAGGACGGAGCGAAGATACCGATCGATGATAGCTTTGCACCGATCAAAAATGATAAAGGTGGAATCATCAGCACTGTTCTGGCTTTCTGGGACATAACCGAGCGGAAACATGCGGAGGATGAGCGAGAGCGCCTCGTAAAAGAACTTGAAGCAAAGAACTCTGAGATGGAGAGATTCACATACACAGTCTCCCACGACTTAAGATCGCCGCTCACCACCATCCAGGGCTTTGCCAGCGTGCTCCGCATGGACCTGGAGAAGGGTGAGACCGAGAGAGTGGGGAAAAATCTGAAATACATAGAAAACGAGATAATAAAGATGGCGCGGCTCTTGAACGCCACGCTGGAACTCTCGCGCATCGGTCGCGTTGCGAACCCATCCGAGGACGCGGCGTTTGGCGAACTCGTGTCAGAAGCAATAGAACAGACATCAGAGCAGGTAAAATCAGGCGGAATCGAAATATCGGTATCTGAGGACTTCCCTGTGGTCTATGTGGACCGGATAAAGATCGTTGAGGTGCTGGTAAACTTAATCGAGAACAGCATAAATTACATGGGCGATGAGCCGCATCCGAGGATAGATATCGGCTATCGCACCGATGACGGTGAAACCGTCTTCTTCGTGCGCGATAACGGGATAGGGATCGACCCTGAATTGCATGAGAAGGTGTTTGAGCTATTCCGCAAACTGGACAGGAGCACCAAAGGGACCGGTGCCGGTCTTTCCATCGTGAAACGGATAATCGAGGTGCACGAGGGTCGCATCTGGATAGAGTCAGAGAAGGGGGATGGCTGCACGGTCTGCCTAACACTGCCCATTGCACCGGATCAGGCGATACATGTAGAACGCCGAGAGTGAGATTCGAACTCACGCGGTGACATGCACCACTGGTTTTCAAGACCAGCGCCGTAGTCCGCTTGGCTATCTCGGCAGCACAGTGACATTGCCCTTCTGGATTATATCACTTTCTCCAAAAATCGGGGATCAGCAGCACAAGCACAGTGAATATCTCGAGTCTGCCGATCCACATGCAGAGAATCAATACAAGTTTTCCGATCGGATGAACGCCACCGAAATGCGCGGCAGGACCGATGATGTTAAATCCCGGTCCCACGTTTCCAAGCGTGGTTGCAGCAGCACTCGTTGCGCTGACGATATCCATGCCGAGGACGCTCAGGATCAGTGAAGCGACTGCGAATATGAAGAGATAGAGGATGAAGAACGATAATATCGCCTCCATCACGCCCTGTGGCACCATCTGCCTTCCGAGCCGGATCGGCAGGATCGCTTTCGGATGCAGCGATCTGAACAACTCGCGGTACCCGTATCTGATCAGCAGCAGCACCCGAACAACCTTCATTCCGCCGCCTGTCGATCCGGCACATCCGCCGATGAACATGAGCAGGAACAGCACCATTCTGGCAGTATCGGGCCATGTATCAAAGTTTGCTGTCGTAAAACCGGTGGTCGTGATGATAGCTACCACCTGAAACAATCCGAGCCGGATCGAATCGAATCCATGAGTGCCCCACAGCATAAGTACGATCAACAGCGTGGCGCAGAGTACGATGCATGTATACACTCTGAACTCGGAATCCCGAAAGAGATGCCCTGCACCACCGCGCAGCACCCAGTAGTGCAGCGCAAAGTTAGCACCTCCGATGAACATGAAGAAGATCACGATCCCCTCGATCAGGGAACTCTGGAAGAATGCTATACTCCCGGAATGCGGAGAAAATCCGCCTGTTGACATCGTGCTGAAGGTGGTGCAGAGCGCGTCGTAAAACGTCATTCTGCTGAGCCAGAGTACAAACACCTCGACAGCAGAAAACCCGACATAAACCGACCAGAGGATCTTTGCGGTCTGGCTGAGTCTCGGTCTCAGTTTATCGCCAATGGGATCCGGCACCTCTGCGCGGAAGAGGTCACGCCCTGCAACCGCGAGTTTCGGAAGGATCGCAAGGAAGAGTACGATGATCCCCATGCCGCCGAGCCACTGGGTGAAACTGCGCCAGAATAGCAGACTCTTCGAGCAATCCTCGATAGCAGGCAGTATCGTCGAACCAGTGGTGGTGAATCCTGACATCGACTCAAATAGCGCATCCAGTGGGGAGATCCCGCTGAGTATGTATGGCAGCGATCCGAACAGCGCTACCGAGAACCAGCCGATAGCTACGATAGCGAAACTCTCTTTTATGGGGAGATCGTCGATTTTATGTGTTTTCAGTCCGGAAATGATTCCAATTATAAATGTTATGACCGCGGAGATCAGGAAAGGGTTATAATTCTCGTTATACCAGAGCGCGACCACAAGCGGAACCAGCATTGCCATCCCGAGAAATCTCAGTACCGCGCCGATGAGATTGATGATAGTATTATAATTCATCTTCGATCAGTTTCGCTTACCCCATACCGACGATCCGCACCGTGAGCCTGCGATTCCTCGGACCATCCAGTTCCACGAAAAAGACGCTCTGCCATGTGCCGAGTGCCAGCCCCCCATTCTCGACCGGTATGCACACGTTGTTTCCAAGAACTGCCGCCTGCAGGTGTGAACGTGCATTATTGTCGATACGGTCATGCGCGTACCGCCCCGGTGGAACTATAAGATTTAGTAATTTTAATATATCTTCTTTGAGTCCAGGCTCGTTCTCATTTATGATGATCGCTGTTGTGGTGTGCGGGCTGTATGCCATTGTCATGCCAGTCCCGATTCCTGCCGCTGCGATCTCCTTATTTAAGGATGCCGTGATATCGATGAGTTGTATACGACTGGTTGTCCGGATATTCATCTCTTAACCTGCTTTTGCTCGCTGGATTGTAAAGTTTTTGGCGGTAGAGGGTCTCACGGCATGTAGTGTGAAAGGACGCTATGAGACTTCCGGGACTTCACGAGCATGGTCCGGGGGAAGTGCGGATGAGATCATGACCTGCGGAAGGTTTAAATACGATCGAGTATCCCGAATGTGTGACATAATAGTATTCTGCCATAATATGGCATGAATTACTATTGATTAACCGTACAATAACGTCACGCTCATGCATAAACAGCATGATCAGGATAGATGCCCTATGCTCTCATCTACACAACCCACGCAAATATCCGTATGCCGCCTGAAGATGCTACTGTCAAGACCCCATATTAATTTATATTTATTTATTTTTGCAATCGCATTCTCTTTATGGGATACAATAAGTACGGTCCTATGTATGGGCGCTCTCAGTCACAACCACGAATCGAACATATTTATCAGGTGGATCATGCATAATTTTGGTGTGGCAGGTTTCCTCGTTGTGAAGATGGGTGTGACACTGGTCGTTCTGGTTGTTGTTTACCATATCATAGCAAATGGTATCCATTTCGGGTGCCTGGGCGCAAGAAGGTTTTATGGCATTTATCTCGGAGTAATATTCAGCAATGCTTACGCAGGCACCTCTAACATCTCCGTACTACTCGGAAATGGTTCTTTTTACCTTCTGAATTTGAATGCCATGCAGATGGTACTGTTACTAATATTTCTACTACCACTTACCGTTTTACTTTTCAAAAGTCTATAGCCCCCTGCTCTGGAAAAAGTTGACACCGCCTGACGAAGCGCAAGGTATTTCAACATAGCGCAACAATGGCACTCTATGAAAACATATGGAGTTCGCATCTGAATGAATTTGAAAATCCTTAACAAAACAGATAATGAACTGGAAATGGAGGTCGCAGGTGAGACGCACACCCTGTTAAACCTCTTAAAAACGGTTCTTCTGGAGGATAATGCCGTCGAGATCGCTACGTATGATATCAAGTATCTCGGTATCAGCGAACCGATCATGTATGTGCGCACAAACGGCAAGGATCCGGTACAGGCGGTGCGAAGCGCACTCCAGACAATGATCGTGATATGTGATGAATTCAGTAGTGTGTTCACCAGTCAAATCGATATATGATGCATGATGCGAAGGTTTTATCAGTACGCGCATACCAGTGAGGAAATCAATGAGTGAAAGCGAAATCCTTGAAGAGATCAAACAGGCAGAATCAGATGCCAATGCGATGGTTAAGCAGGCTCATATAGACCGGAAAAAGGCGGTTGTGGCTGCAAAGGATGAGGCGCGTAAGATTATAAGTGATGTAGAGGAGCGCGCCAATGACCATGCCGCCCATCTGCTGGAGACTGCAAGAGAGCAGATATCAGAAGAGCGCCAGAAGATCACCCTCCAGGGAAGAAGTGACGCGGATAAGCTTTTGGAGGCTGCATCGGGAAAGATCGACGACGCAGTCGATTTCCTGCTCGCGGAATTTGAGAAGGTAGTTCATGCTAAAACCGAAGCAGATGAGTAAGGTGCTCCTGACCGGGCACAAGGATGTTCTTGAGCCAACCATCGAGACGCTGCATGATCTACATGCGCTGCATGTCGAGGAGTATGTAGAAGGAGATTATTTTCACATCGGAACGCCGCTCCCCGGTGCTGACGAGGGTTCGAAGAAACTCTTGAAACTGCGTTCGATCGCGAGTTTTCTCGGGATCAAGAAACCGTACCCTAAGCCGATCAATGCTCGCCAGCTATCATCCGAACTCGTTGGGAAGCTTGAAACACTTGGCGGCGTGGTATCCGGGAAACTGGATCGGAAATCACAGATCGAGGCAGACTTAAAGGATGTGCAAACAGGGATGCATGAGGTTGAGGTGTTCTCAGGGATTCCTGTGAATTTCGACCTATGTGGAGGGTATGAAACGCTTCACGTCTTTTCCGGGACCGTCACGAAAGGAGTGGATGTTCGGACAGGGATGAAAGGGATCACGGATGAGTATCAGTTCTTCACCGGTAATACGGGTGTTTTCATACTATTCGTCCCGGTCAAGTACAGGGGTCAGGTTGCAGACATGTTAGCCGAATACGAGTTTGGCGAGGTCAAGATACCTGCAATCCCAGGTACACCTGACGACCTGCTAAGCGAACTTAAGAGCAGGCAAGATTCACTTACAAAGGATATCGCGTCCCTATCTTCGGAGATCAACTCGGTGAAAGCGGAGTACGAGGATTTCATTCTTGCGAGCGAGGAGTTGTTATCCATCGAGACTCAGAAGAAGGAGGCGCCACTGGTCTTTGCAACATCAGAACATGCATTCGTGATCGATGGCTGGATTCCGGATGATGAGTTCGAGACCGTGAGATCCAGGGTCGAAGAAGCGACCGGCAACCGGGTTTATGTCTCGAAAGTGGAAGAGCCGGTCGATGAAGCGAATGTCCCGATCGAATACGACAACCCAAAGATCGTGAAGCCGATGGAAGCAGTCATGAATCTCTACGCCCGTCCGAGATACCACGAGATCGATCCGACTACTTTGGTATTCATCGCATTCCCGCTATTTTATGGATTGATTCTTGGAGATATCGGGTATGCACTGATACTACTTGGAATATCCCTTTACGGCAGGTCCAAACTGCACGGGGAAGGATGGAACTCACTCTTTACTGTCCTGATATACTGTAACATAGTTACGCTATTCTTCGGGATATTATACGGTGAATTCCTTGGATTCCCGCTGGCAGGGCTTCATGGGCATCCGGGCTTGATTCCGGGGTGGGAAACAATCCCGCTCTTTATGGGTCTGGGTGGTGAGATGATCACCTATCCGATCCACAGGACGCACCTCGTAACCACCCTTCTTGTCCTGACCCTCTTAATCGGCGTGATACATATCAACATAGGGCTTATCGCCGGGTTCCGGAATGTACTGGTAAAACACGGTATGAAAGCGGCGGTACTCGAAAAAGCTGCATGGATCGTGCTGCAAGTTGGCATATTCCTTCTACTTTTCGGAACGATGGGAGTTGTCCCGAGTATGCTGCCGGGCGCAGTTGTATTCGCGCTTGCAGTCATCATGCTGGTCGCAGGAGAGGGTGGTACCGCCATCATCGAGATACCATCCGTCCTGAGTAACGTCCTTTCGTACTCAAGGTTGCTTGCGGTCGGTCTATCGTCGATCGGCATCGCAACAGCGGTCAATATTATGTCAGGAATGATGTTTGATAGCGGCGGGCTCTTTATAGTCGTAGCAGCCATAATATTCATACTCGGACATGCGCTCAATACCGCACTGAGCATAATCGCGCCCGGACTGCACGCACTCAGGTTGCAGTACGTGGAATTCTTTACCAAGTTCTACGAAGGCGGGGGCAGAATATACAATCCATTCGGATACAAGAGAATATACACAGAGGAATAACAATGACAATAGATATAGCAGCAGCATCAATTGAACAGCTGGCAGCAAACCAGACAGGATTAATCGCAATCGGCGCAGGGCTCGCAGTCGGACTCGCGGGTCTTGGCTCGGGTCTTGCAGAGAAGGATATCGGTTCCGCAGCGGTCGGGGCATTTACCGAGAAAGAGGAACTCTTTGGTAAGGGTCTGATCATGACCGTTATTCCAGAGACGATCGTTATCTTCGGTTTCGTTATTGCGATCATGATGCTCTTATGATCATGGGGCTGGAAAACGTAGTTTCCGATATCCTGAAGAGCGCAAAAGCCGAGGTATCTGCAATCGAGGCAGATCGGGATAGCGAGGTATCCTCGATTGTCGAGGAGGCGAAGCGCACAGGCGAACGGACTACTGGCGAGAAGGTGGCATCTGCTGAAGAAGAGGCAAAACGCATCAGAAAGCAGGAGATCTCCGGCGCGAATCTTGAAGTCAGGCGGATGATGCTTAATACGCGCAAAGGTGTACTGGACGAGACCCAGAAGCAGACAGCAGAGCGCCTCCATGAACTGGACATCGAATCTCTCATAAGGTCGCTCATCCGGGCGCATAGCGGTGATGCCACGCGGGTATACTCAAGTAGGCAGGATCAACCGATCGTTGAGAGATTGTGCGATGAACTGCTTGAAACTAAACTGACAAAACTCGAATACGCAGGTAATATCGACTGCATAGGTGGAATCGTCCTTGAAACTGAGGATGAGACCGTCAGGTTGGATTACACATTCGATACAATCTTAAGCGAGGTCAGCGAGCGGTCGATGAAGCAGATCTCGGGCATCCTCTTTGATACGACCCTTGAAAACCAAGTCGCAGGATAGCATCCACCAAAACAAGGATTGAAACATATGATTTTTGTCCTGTCGATCGGCGGTTCCGTGATCGACCACGATCGGGATCGGCTCACAGAGTACGCGAAGGTACTTCGGGATCTGAGATCGGACCATACGGTCTTTGTTGTGGTCGGAGGGGGGGCGACTGCCCGCGATTACATCGGAATGGCACGTGCATTTGATGCGGATGAGGCGTTCTGCGATTTGCTCGGGATTGCGGTCACCAGATTGAATGCACGCCTCCTGATTGCCGCTCTCGGAAGTGCCGCGTACCCGGTTCCGCCGGGGACGCAGGAAGACGCAGGCGTCGCCGCACTCTCTGGCAGGATCGTTGTTATGGGCGGGACAACCCCGGGGCACACGACCGATGCGGTCGCAGCAATCCTTGCGGAATACGTTCACGCGGACATTTTGATCGATGCCACATCCACCGACGGCATATACACAAAAGACCCGAATAAACATCCCGATGCTGTGAAACTGGATGAACTATCCCCGGCACGCCTGATCGAGATCATCGCTGCTGAAAGGATGGGGGCTGGCGCGAATCTGCCGCTCGATCTGCTTGCAGCAAAGATCATCGAGCGGTCAGGGATTCCCACAGTCGTTCTCGATGGGAGAGAGCCCGGACAGGTGGTAGACGCTGTAAATGGGACGCGGGTCGGGACATGCGTGCGATGACGCCTGGATGAAAGCTTAAAGATGGTGGTGTGTGAGTAGCCACAATCGAAAACTCCAGTGAAAACGCTCTGATTCGTGGAGAGATTGCGGTTGCAATAATGGTAATGCATTCTTGGATGGGGAAAAGGGGGAATTTAGGAAAGCATACTTCGGGTGAGTGAGGAGAGTAAGCCCCCTTCTGTTCATAGCAGCATTCGACTACGCGCCATACCCGGGCACGGCTGGACTCCGCTTCTTGCTTTCGCAATTTTGCCCTGTGTTGGCTTGCACCCACGGGGATTCACCGTTTCATCCATCGATAACGGATCGCCAGAAGCGATCCGTCGATGCCACAGCCAATATGGCTGGGCATTATGCGACCTCAGCCTTCCGGCATCATTGCATTGGCACAATCGTGGTAGCGTTTCTGTGTCAGAGCCAGAACTCTCGCCCTAAGCCATTTCGGCATCCGTGTGTCCAGTGGTGGAGGGACTTTCCTCACGACTTGCTGTCGCGGCGGCTGCTCTTCCTCTCTCGATTATTGCATGGTCTCTCGGTGGTATTATATGTTGTCGCAGGGGGCGGCAGAGAAAGGGTCTTCTTCTACATATCTATAATATCTGAAAACACAAAGTCAGAACCAGAGCACCAGATGAATTGCCATCCCCGAATAATGGAATGAAGGAATAGTGAAATGATCGTATGGGACGCCATATTAAACAAATTCAAGAAATATCCGGCGCAGGAGCGGGTCGTACGCCTGCTGCTGGAGCGCGGCTTTCAGGTCACTCCGGACGGAAAGGTAGTCTCAGGTGGCATACGACTGGCGCACACCCAGATAGCAAGGGAGGCTTCCGTCGATCGCAGGGCAGTTGATGGCGCGGCATCAATGATTATAGAGGATCCGCTGCTCAAAATCGTTTTCACGAAGATCCGCCCGATCTCATCGCTGCGTGAAGTTGCGCCCGATCTCAAACTCGGCGTGATCATCATAACTCCGGTGGATGCCGCCCGCACAGGAATTCTTGCCTCGGTGGCGGTGTGTGTGGCAGAACGCGGGATCAGCATCATGCAGGCGATCGCTGATGACCCGCGGCTTGCAAAGCGCCCGACGCTGACCATCATCACCGATCGGCAGATACCTGATGACCTGGTCGGGGAACTGTTGAAGTGCGAGGGAGTAAGAGGGGTTAGTGTCTGTTGA
>JAYEFK010000058.1:0-9380 GCA_034658575.1 Methanobacteriota archaeon | reverse complement strand
CAAGCAGGTCATTAAAAAGCATGGTGAATGGAATATCCCCCATGATATAAAACCACTATCTTTTTCAAGTGAGCGCACCTATCATAACAAACTATGCGGCTGGTCATGAAATTCGGAGGCGCCTCGATCGCAGATGGCGAGAAGATAAAATGGGTCGCTGAGTTGATAAACCGCCATCGGGACCATGAACTGGTCGTTGTGACCTCTGCGCTTAAGGATGTCACGGATCATCTGCTGGAACAGGCAGATATGGTAACGGACGCGGGGGACATCGAGGCGGTTCGTGAACTGGTCGAGCATCTGCGGGGCATCCATTACAGGGCGGCGCATGTAGCAATCAACGACGAGATCGTTCTCAATCAGGTACTAAGCGAACTGGACATCCGCATCTGCGAACTGGAGCAGGCTTTGACCGGGATATGCTATCTCGGGGAGTTGACACCCCGTTCCAGCGATTATATCTCTTCTTACGGGGAGTTGCTCTCAGCTCCGATCCTATCAGGAGCGCTCCGATCGATAGGAATCTCTTCAACGCATCTTACAGGTAGAGGGGCAGGGATCATAACCAGCAGCGAATACGGGTCAGCAAAACCGCTTGAAGGCACCAATGAACGGATACGTGAGAGCTTGCTTCCGCTGATCCGCGAGTGCGTGCCCGTGGTCACAGGCTTTATCGCAGAAGACGCATCCGGCATCCCGACAACGCTCGGGCGCGGTGGATCTGATTTCTCGGCATCGCTGATAGGTGATGCGATCGATGCAGATGAGATCTGGTTCTGGAAGGAGGTGTCAGGAATCATGACAGCAGACCCGGAGATCGTGCCGGGTGCGCGCAACATCCCGCTGATCTCGTACATCGAGGTGATGGAGCTCTCGTACTTTGGCGCAAATGTGCTTCATCCGCGTGCGATCGAACCCGCGATCAGAAACGATCTCCCTGTACGGGTACTAAACACATTCGATCCGGATTTTACGGGCACGCTTGTGGTGAGGGATCAGGAGCAGGGCAAAGAGGTCGTGAAAGCGGTCACCGTCATCGAAAACATCGCGCTGATAAACATCTCAGGAGCCGGCATGGTCGGCACCATCGGGGTTGCAGCACGCGTATTTGGCGCGCTTGCCGATGCGGGCGTGAACATCGCCATGATCAGTCAGGGATCGTCCGAGGCGAACATCTCGATCGTTGTCGAGGAGTCGCATCTGGACCTCACCGTGAAAGCCATCAGGTCAGAGTTCAGAAACGGGGTGATACGCGAGTTGACGATGAACCCGGATGTTAGCGCAGTCGCGGTGGTCGGGGCAGGCATGGTCGGCATCCCCGGTATTGCAGCACGCGTCTTCACAGCGATGGGGAGCGCGGGCATCAATGTGATCATGATCAGCCAGGGCTCTTCAGAGCACAACATCTCGTTTGTGGTGCAAAGTAATGATGCGGAGAGGGCTGTGCATGCGCTGCACAGTGAGTTCGAGCTTGGGCTGCCGAGATCGTAAAATCAAGTGAGTTATCACCGCAGAGAACGCTGAGGGCGCAGAGTTTCGAGACCATTTTTAACCCTCTGCGTGGCTCTGCGCACTCTGCGGTAGAATAAAAGGGCATGGCGATTTCACTGAAAGCATCCATGACCCTCCGGGTCGCTCATGAGCATGGAAATGTGCCACCTATTTCCGGAGCAAATCGGAAGTGCCCGTAAGGGGTTAAATAGATGTGCGCCCCTTTCTTAATCGGCGGCTGTATTTCCTACTGATGTCATTTATCAGGGAATCACTCGAACAACCGATCCACGTACCAGCCCGCATCGAACTTCACGAGGTCCCCGTACTTCTGCCCGGTTCCCAGAAACAGTATCGGCTTTCCTGTGATGTGCGCAATCGAGATCGCTGCGCCGCCTTTTGAGTCCATATCAACCTTTGTGAGGATGCTGCCCCCAATCGGGACTACCGCATTAAACTCCCGCGCCCGCTCCACGGCATCATTGCCTGCAACTGCCTCATCAACAAAGATCACGAGATCAGGTGGTGTCACACGGCAGATCTTCTCGAGCTGGTCCATCAGGTTCACGTTCGTGTGCATCCGCCCTGCCGTGTCCGCAAGCACCACATCACGGTGCTGCGCTTTCGCATGTTGGACCGCGTCATAGACAACAGCAGCCGGATCGCCGCCCTGCTGGTGCTTGATCAGTTTTACACCGATTCTCTCGGCATGTTTCTCCATCTGCTCGGTTGCGCCCGCCCTGAACGTGTCCCCTGATGCGATCACGACAGAATACCCATCCGTCTTCAATCTTGATGCGACTTTCGCTATTGTGGTCGTTTTCCCGGTGCCGTTCACCCCTGTGAATACGATGGTTACTGGCTTTGTGGCGTTTGTGATGAAATCATCAAGATCGAACATCTCCTTGGACATCACTCCGATGAGAGCATTTCTAAGCGCAGTTTCGACGATACCTCCGGTATCCGCCCTGATTTTTCTATGAACGCCTACCAGTTCGTTTTTCACTGCATCGATGATACTCTCGGCAACAGGAAGCGCAACATCGCTCTCGAGCAGAGCCATCTCGAGATCCCACAGCGGACCTTCAAGGTCGCCCTCATCGAGAATCAACTCCCGCTCAACGATCAAGGTCTTCGCCCTCTTGACGACCCCGACCTTCTTCTTCTTATCCGTCTTCGGCGCTTCTTCCACGCCCACATCCGCAGCCTTCCGGTCAATCGTGCTGCTGATTGCCTCTTTGAATGAGTCGAGCTTATCTTTTAATTTTTTAAACATCAGATATACGCCTGATCCACCTGTCCTGCCTGCGCCTGCTTGGATGCCTCCGCCTGGATCGCCTGAATCCTCTTTGCCAGGTCGCCCATCGTCTGGTTCATCTGTTCAAGGATCTTTGCGAGCTTCTCCTTCCTGTCGACGAGACGCTCTTTTGCAGCGTCTGAAGACATCTCTGCCGATACGTTCGATCCGAGACTGATGATCGTGCGGTCGGGTTTGACCATTCTGGCGTGTACGAACGAACCCGCACCGATTGGAACGAGCGACGCGGCTTCGCCTCCGTCCTTGAGCGCATCGATTGCATTTACGGCACGCTCGCATTCGATGATGGACATCTGGATCGCTTCCATCTGCTCTGCAAGCATCTCGGCACGCGCCTGATGTTCATCATGCTGGGCTACCAATCGCTGTACTTCATCGTTTGTAGGTTGTCCACTCATAAAGACCCTGTCTCCGAAACGTCTGTTATATTGATAAAAATCCGCTTCAGCCTGTGCTCGCTCCCGATGAGCGAATACACTTTCTCGATTGCGTTTTTCCGGTTCTGGCTGCTTACCGTTTTGGTAAACCGCTCTCGGTTCGAACCGGCTTTGAATGTTCCGCTGACTGTGAACTCTTTTGCCATGTTATATCACTTCTCAAGAATCTTAACACTTGTATTGGTGTCGATCATATAATCGAAATCGAGGATGTCGTACCATCCTGCCAGCTCAAAGATACTCATGAAGCAGACGCCGATGAGCATTCCGTCTCCTCCGAGAATGCGATCGATCATCGACTTCAGGGCATGAACATCGACGCTGATCTTCGGCATCGCAAGACCGCCGAGTATCGCTACCGTATCCGCGGCAGCATCTGTATTCTCAGCCATCTGCATACCGTGGCTCGTATATACGATTCTCTTCGCATCATCAAAGTCGAGGTTGGCGACAAACGCCAGTTCCTTGCCTGCATCCCTGATCGGGTATGCAATCAGTTCTGCAAACGGGGCACAGAACCCGGGAGTGCCGACAAACGTTATCCGCTTCGATTCTTTGGTGATATTCCGAAAGGCATTCAGGATGCCTCCGAGTCCTGATGAGGTGCTGATCTCTTTCATTGTGCATCACAACCGTTAGGGTTTCTGGCTACCAGTATAACAATCTTTCGATGATGCCGGGCTGCCTCGCATCGCCTCATCCGAAACCGGATCGGATACGGATCATTCCTGCTTCTCGATGTAGATCGCAGGTCTCCCCGGCTCCGCAAATCTCCGCTTACCCTGCGGATCGACGTCATCCCTGGCAGAATCAGCGTCCATGACCGCAACTGCACAGTTAAACTCCTTACCGATGAAAACGGAGGATTCCAAGAGTACATCCGGTTCATCAACCGGATCGATGGAGTTTGCGACCTGTTCATCGCTCCATCTCTGCACATCCTTGACTAACGACTGCACGAACTTCGGAACCTCACGTGCATGTCTCTTGATCTCGGGATCCTGCATCAGCTCCTTCATCAGAGCGCCCATCTCCAGTCTTCCTGCCTGCTTCGCCAGAAGAGCCGCCTTGAATGCGAAGTTCTTCCAGTCAGGGGATGTGAAGAGCGTGATCTTCCCGGGATTTATCCCTGTCACCCTGGTAATCTCCTCGATGTCGCCAAGCGTGTTTTCCACCAGTTCCTCTGCTCTCTCGGAATCCCTGTCAATGAGACCTGAATCCGGGATCGGATACTCTGAAAGCGAGACCGAACCGTCGTTTCCTGCCGCCTCCCACAACTCCTCGCAGACATGCGGCGTGAATGGAGCCATCAGCCGGATCCAAACGCTTGCGATATCTTTCAGAGCCGCTGTACCGCCTCTCCGCTGGTACCACTTAAGATCGTTCATCAGCAGGTAGAATGCATTCTGAAGCGCATGTCTCGTGCGAAGCACATCGAGAGCCGTGCTCGTTTCTGCGATCCGGTGCTGGAGCCGGCTCATCATCCACTTATCGATGATCTTTGGCTCTTGCTCTTGCGCTCCGCCGGCATCCGGCTCTGTCGCCTCGACGATATCACGTACGGTGTTGTAGAATCGCTCCAGTTGCTTATGCGTGCTTTTGGCGCCCTCGCTTCGCCAGTCCGCATCCTGCGTCTGCTCAGCAGCACCGAGGATGTAGAGCCGCACCACGTCAGCGCCGTAATCATCGATCGACTGGTTAAGCGTGAGCAGAGGTCCTTTTGACTTGCTCATCTTCTCCCCTTCAAGAGAGACGAAACCATTTACCGCGATCGCTTCTGGCAGCTTATCATCAGGAAAGAGGGCTACGTGGTGGAAGAGGAAGAATAAGAGGTGATTCGGGACGAGATCCTTCCCTGACGACCTGATATCGACCGGATACCAGTACTCAAAGTCTCGGTGTATCTGCTCTACGAGATCCGGGTCGACAGGCGTGCCATCAGCGCTCCCTTCTCCGAGCAGCACATAATCAAAGAACTCGGGCGTGAGTTGTTCCACATTCAGCCGGTCAATATACTTTGAAATGATGTAATACGCCATGTAAATCGTCGAATCCGCAAGAGACTCGATGAGCCACTCGTTATCCCACGGAAGTCTCGTTCCAAGACCTTTCCTGCGGGCGCACGCCTTGTCCTTCAGCCAGTCGATCTTATTCTCGAACTCGAGCTCCAGTTCATCAGGGATGATCCGCATCCGGGAGAGATGGTCATACACCTTATCCTTCCAGTCCGGGTTAGAATAGTTGAGGAACCACTGATCCTTGACCATCTTCACAACACAAGTCGTCCCGCATCTGCACACCACAGGCAGTTCGCTGAACTCGTAAAAGACGTCTGCAAGGTTCTCTTCAATGAGGTCACGTGTCAGGACGTCCTTTATCTTTGAGACCGAAGTCCCGCTGTACTTGCCAGTATTTTCCTTAAGCACCCCGTGGTGAAACTCCCTTCTGTAAACGAGTTTTGTAGCCTTCTCTGCAAGCGGATCCGACTGATCCTTGACACCGAGTTCCTCCACAACTCGGGCAGCAGGAAACTCGCCCATCCCAGGAACCTCGATAAGCGAGATCAGTTCGATGTCCGAGAGATCGAGGATGCCGTATTCGATGAGTTCAACCCCTTTAAGGTCCCTTAGCGCCAGATAGTCGTAAGGCGCATGTGCCGGAACGCTCATCACGACCCCGCTTCCGTTTGCAGGATCAACAAAACTTGCAGGCAGGATCAGTGCATCATGCTCGATCACCGGATTTTGGACGGTCTTTCCGATGAGATTCCTCCCGCTGATCTCACCTATCTTTTCGACCTCCTTGTCGGTGTAGGTCAGTTTTTGGTACGCTTCCTCAGAAACGATCCACTGCTCGGAATTGACGCTGACTTTCGCATACACGACACCGGGATTGATCCAGAGGTTCGTAACACCGAATACGGTTTCAGGGCGGAGCGTTGCGCACGGAAGAACCCATCCGTCCGGTGCATCCGACACATCTAATCCCTCCGATCCGACTGATTTGAGTCTGAACTTGAGTAATGTGTAATCGAGGATGTTTGCTCCCTCCCCGTGAAGCAGATCATGATCCTCGACCGGATTTTCGTCATTCGGACACCACCGCACCGGATGCGAGCCCTTGACAACATAACCGAGGTCGTACAGCCGGTTAAACTGCCATTCAATAAACTTCTTGTAAGCAGGATCGATCGTTGTGAACTTCCGGGTCCAGTCGATGGAGAATCCGACCTTCCGCATCACAGCCTCTGCCTCCCTGCCAAAATATTCGGCAAGCGCTTCAGGAGAGTCGAGCGTCTCAAGCACGTCCACAGGGATGCCGTGCAGTTCTGTGTAGACGCGCATGGTTTCGGGATCGCGTTTTGAGATCAATTCAGAAAGTCCGATGAGCGGGGTGCCTGTTGCATGAAAGCCCATCGGAAAGAGGACGTTTCGTCCGAGCATCCGCTGGTATCTGGCTATAACATCGCCTATGGTGAATGTTCTGGTATGACCGGCATGTAAATTTCCGTTTAAGTATGGATATGGAATTGTTATGAAATATTTCTCTTTACCGGATACCTCTGGCTGGAATATCCGTTCTGTGTCCCATTTTTCCTGCCATTTTCTCTCGATCGTCTGTGGATTGTATTGCATATCGATCAGATGAATCTGAAACTCGGCTGTACTTTAAGATTTCTTAACCGCGGGGTTGACACTTCATCTGGCGCTCTGGTTCTGACTTGTATGCATTCGATATTTGAAGCGTGGAGGGAAGCGACGAGGCTTGGGTTAAGTGACGGCAGTGGCTTTACCACACCACCGACCACACCCTACACCGGATTATTTATCGGCTTGAAATGCCATAACAGTTATAACTTACGCAAAAGATGTTACATCAGGGTCACAAGAGGAGATAAATACCATGAAACCAGACGACATCGCCGAGTACCTGAAACAGGTATACCAGAAGGAGATCATAGTAACAGGCACCGGAAAGCTCGGTGAGACCGAGGAAGGACTCAAAGAGTTCGGATACGGCAAGCCACTCCTCATCAGATTTCTGGCAGACGGCGAAGCCAAATCCGCAGTCCTCTCGGCAATGCGGACCGAGGGTGGTTTCGGTCACGATCATTTCTCTGACCGGGCGCAGATCCTGATCTGGCAGCACGCAACATTTGATAAACTGCCAGAGCACGTGCGGTCGATCGATTGCGGTTATTTCACGCACGATGGTAAACTCAAGTCGGCAGGCGATGCAGAGGAGTATTTTTTGCTGATGGAGGAGGTCGAGGGCGTCGAATATTTCCTTGATCTTGAGCGGATCCGCACAAATGGTGCAACCGAACTGGATGTGGCGAGGGCAGGCGCATTATCAGGTTATCTGGCTGACATCCACGCCCGGAAGCATGATAGCCGGGAACTCTATGTACGGCGGATCAGGGACCTTGTCGGGCATGGCGAGTGCATCATGGGCTTGATGGACAGTTATCCTGACGATCTCGACTTTATCACAGGAAAGGAACTTGCCGAGATCGAGAGATCATGTGTCGACTGGCGATGGAAGCTAAAATCCGGAACCGACCGATTGTGCATGGTTCACGGGGATTTCCATCCGTGGAACGTGATGTTTCGGGAAGGAACTGACTTTACCGTGCTCGACCGGAGCCGCGGTGAATGGGGCGAGGCAGCAGACGATTTATCGAGCATGGCTACCAACTACATCTTCTACTCGCTTCAGGAGCACGGACGGCTGGATCATGACTATAAAAGGATATACGACCGGTTCATGGAGCATTATCTTGCAGAAACAGGAGATTGGGATGTCTTAAAGGTCATCCAGCCATTCTACGCGTTTCGCGGACTTGTGGTAGCAAGCCCGGTATGGTATCCGAATCTTGACCGCGATGTCCGGGTGAAGTTGTTTAATTTCATAAGAAACACTCTCTCGGAGGATGAGTTTGATTATAAGAATGTGAATTCGTATTTTTCGGGATAGTTCTCCTTATATGGGGCACTGAAACCGGTTCCGGGGGCTCTTCTTATTTATGCCCCCGGCCACATTCGCAGGGCGGATGTTTCAACCATCTCAATCACCTACGATACGCATGTCTGCGATGTCGAATATGATAAATGATGACAACTCCGGATATAGTATGCACCTGGTAGATGACTCTATAATCTCCAATCCGAATCCTGTAATCCCGAACTGACCCTCGAATCTTACGGTGCTGCGAAGGAAACGGGTTATCTGCAAGCGATTCGATGGCTCTTATGATCCGCGGGATGTGTTGCGGGTCGATGCTGTGTAAATCTCGTGCTGCCGAACTCTTCCATCGAATTTCATAAGAGCCCATCTTCTTTCAGCCCTTTCTTAATATCTTCAGATGTTATTGTGGGCTCATCCCGGCGTTCGGCGATTATCGATAGGTCGTGGAGGTCTTCCAAAAGTTCCTCATACTCCCCAATCGAGAGGATCACTGCTGTTTTTTGTCCCTTCCCATCCACAACATACTGTTTCTGGAGCGCTCTCATATTTTTCACCTTGTATCTGCTAACCGGGTTGATACTTCACTCTATGGGCAGGAGTTATGATAAATCTACCTTCCCACACGCCGCCTGCAGGATCATGAGAGCGTCGAGCGATGTGACGCTGCCGTCGCCGCTGACATCATAGCGCAAGTCGAGCGGGCGGCTGCCGGCTGCGATTTGGAGCGCGATCACGGCGTCTGTGGTGGTAAATGTATGCGGCGCCTCCGGGGACGGGGTGCATGGGACTGGCTCGGTCTCGAACGGATAGAACTCGACTTCACCCCACCCGCCTTCTTCGTCATCGTAGATGCTCGCATCGATCGTGCTGTTGTTTATTCCGACGCCCCAGTAGTTGTGCTTCGCTTCAGCAACTTCGGGCTGGTCGTTGTAGAACTGCCACTCCCAACCGCCACTCGTAGCGTTGTAGTTACCGTTCTCGATGATGTTGTTGTAACTGATGTTGTTATTGATGCTTCGGTAGTAGCCACCTAAACCTAAGTGTCTGTAAAAAATTAACATGAACAATTTGATACATTTCTTGGAATGATGGTATAATTCCATTCGCCATGAAAATCACACCGAATAATGTTAATCTGTTCCAGCACCTCATCAGATATCTTAATT
>JAYEFK010000057.1:0-2123 GCA_034658575.1 Methanobacteriota archaeon | reverse complement strand
GAGGTTGTCTTGGTGACCTGTGTATTTTCGGAGCAAATCGACAGTGCCTTTGGTCCTACTCATATAGATAGTTATCTGATTCAATCGATATGTAGTGTAGCATTATGCTAATATCAAAAGTTGGGTCATACAGCTTGCTGGGCGGCGACAGTCTGACGGCTAGCGGTTTTCAAGGAGGATTAAGGGCTAATTCGCGTTTCTTTGAAAGTCAAGATAAATAGGTGGATTGATGAAATCAGTGTAATCTGCGTTAATCTGCGGCTAAAAACTTTTAGCAGCCACTGACTGCAACAGCAGCGGCGAAGCCATTAACATAGCTGAACACAGATTGGGGAGTATCTGCCCAACACGAGATTTATTTGAAGAGTCTACACGATATCGAACATGTTCAAACAAACACTATCACAATCTTTTCTCCCACTTCGCAAGATCCAGAACCTCTGAAAGTGACTTCCCTCGCTCTATCTCCTCCCTGATCCGAAGTTCTGTCTTGTAAACCTCTTTTGCACGCCTTGCAATCTCATAAGCCCGCTCCTTTGGAATCACCACCACACCGCTATCATCACCAACAATATAGTCACCATCCCGCACAACCTGACCGCCACATACAATTTCCACGCCGATCTCACCATATCCCTTAGGCTCGCCCGCGTTCGGGACGATCGCACGTGCAAACAGAGGGTAATCAAACTTCCTGATCTCATCCACATCCCTTACCGCGCCATCTATCACGACACCCGCGATCTTCCGGTTCATGCAACTGAGAGTTGCAAGTTCGCCCCATGGCGCAACATCCACGCGTCCGTTGTCGATCACGATTACATTGCCTGCGCCAGCGCGATCGATCGCCTCGACAGGCTTTGCCCAGTCCCCTGGAAGCGTTCGGACCGTGATTGCCCTCCCAACGATCTTGTGACCGGTGCATATCGGCAGTATCCCCTTCATCGCGCCTTTGCGGTGCATCGCATCTGATATGTTCGGCGTCGATACTTTTCTTAACAGTTCGATCACCGCCCCATCGGACGGCTGTTTTCTGGCAGGCTCTGCGGACTCTGCCTGCGCTGATCCATGATCGATCGCGTCGCGGATCTCCTCTGCCGAGGAAGCGACATTGTTAGAACGCGTGATCGCACCGCCAATGATGATGACATCAGCACCGAGAGACGCGGCTCTGGCAGCACCCTCCGAATCGAGACCGCCGGCAACCGCAACCTCGACTTCGGTTCCCACCGCATCCGCCACTTCTTTGAGGACTGCAAGCGCACCCATGCCCTTCATCTGCTGATCGATCCCGACATGGACGCAGATGCACTCGATCCCGAGCTCTTCGAGTTTCTTTGCGCGATTCACCGGATCATCCACAGATAATAGGTCAGCCATCAGCGCTACGCCATACGTTCTCGCAGAACGCACCGCATCCTCGATCGCCCCGTCATCAGCACCTCCGAGGATGGTGACGATGTCGGCGCCTGATTTCGCAGCCATCTCTACCTCGATCGCGCCTGTATCCATCGTCTTCATGTCAGCGACGATACCATGATCCGGAAACGCTTTTCTAAGAGCACGCACCGCAGCCATGCCCTCGCTCTTGACAAGAGGGGTTCCTACCTCGATTAAGTCTATGCACCCGGCGGCTTCCTCTGCAATCCGGATCGCACGGTCGATCTCCAGCAGGTCAAGCGCGAGCTGGAGTTTCTTGCGTGACATATCTTATTCTGGGGCGCGGGAGGGGATAAAGTATATCCCGTATGAGGGTGTGGGTTCTTGGAGAGTGTCCCGTACCGCCCGCATCGCTTTGTGACTTCCTCCCCTCTACAAGTAGAGGGGCTTCCTGCTTCTTCGAGCCGCTAATGCTAAACTCTCCACAGGCGTAAATTCGACACAGTCCGTGCCTACATGCTTATTTAAGATGTTGATTGCAGCATTGTGATCTCTGTCCATGACGTTGCCACATTCCGGGCATTGGTATGTCCTCTGTGAAAGTGGCATTGCCTGAATGCTGCCGCAAACAGAGCATTGTTTTGATGTATTCCGTGGATTAACCAGTTCTACGACTCCACCAGCGTATTCTGCTTTGTAGGTCGTTAAATTGAGTAACATGTTCCAGGATGCATCATGAATCG
>JAYEFK010000056.1:0-9586 GCA_034658575.1 Methanobacteriota archaeon | reverse complement strand
AATATCCGACCTCGAAGTTTCGATCTGGCTGCGCGGCGCTGCAACATCCTGCTGTTACTCCGCATACTCTCAAACATCGATGGATTGAGTGCCGAGACAGCGCGGGAGATGCGGCACCTCTCCAGTTTTCTGGATGGAAGCCCGCTTGTCATAGGAAGCAAGTCGCGCGATCAGACGCTTGCGGATGGTGTGACATATTTCAGATATGGCATCCCGTCAATCAATCCCGGCACGCTCTACGATTGCGTTATAGAGGGCGTGCCCCCGCTGGTTCATGCCGCACCGGGCGGACTCTACATCAGTATCGATAGCGAACGCCTGAAAAGCATCCGCACCGCTAATAATATCTCGCTTGGGGAACTTGCAACCGAACTTGGGATATCGCGGAGAACGGTCAGCAGGTATGAGGACGGAGGAACGGATGCATCGATCGATGTGGTGCTCCGTCTCGAAGAGATCCTCGACGCCGAACTGGTCTGCCCGATCAAGCTATTCTCGACAGAAAGGGACCTGACCAAACAGGATCGTGCGCCGGAACCGTCAGAACAGTCCGAACAGAATGAAGTTTCGTTGCTGCTCACACCGCTTGGATTTTTCGTACTTCCTGCTAAACAGGCACCGTTCAGCGCCATATCCAATGATAACAGAGATGACAACATTATGCTGACCGGGTTTAGCACATACAACCGGATGATGGTGAGAAACGCCCGCTTGATGAGCAGTATCTCATCCGTTGCAGGAACTAAATCTGTGTACATCGTGAAAGGAGAGTGCAGACATACGCAGATCGACGGAACGGTACTGATCAAAGAGAGCGAATTCAGAAGAATCGATGACCTTGATGATGTCATACGACTCATTCAGGAGAGGAATATCGATAAAGGAGATACAACATGAAAACAATCGAGATAATGATGATAATCCTTCTGGCAGTTGCCGCGTGTGCGTGCATTGTGCCAGAAGAGCCGGAGATACCGACCCAGACGCCATCAACGCCACAGGGTATCGCAGACATGATTCCCGCGGAGAATCTCCCGGGGACGTTCAAACTGATAGCACTGGTTGATGAAAATACGGCAGGGTCGATGAACATAACAGAGGAAGCGCGGTCAACAATCGCCGGAAACTTAAGCATCGGAGAGATAAAGGCAGTTCAGGGGATATACGACTTTGAAGCTAAGACATACTCAGTCTTTGTAACTGTCATCGAGTGCACCGATTCGATGAATGCCGCGAACGCTGTCGAGAACTACAAGAACAAGCCAGATTTTGAGAAACCCCCGTCACAAACGGTCTCTCGATTCGGGAAGGTGACATTCAACGAGCACGAGGCGACAGAAGTTCGGAGGAAACCACAGGGAGACGATGGCATTAGATACGGATATGTCTGGTCGAACGGCAACCACGTCTTCATCGTTGAGCCGGGGACCGACGACAGACTGGCAAGCATGGAACTGGCTCAAATGACCTTATCCTAAACTCAGATGACCTTATCCTAAAACAGGAGGCTATAAATGAAGAAAACTATAGTAATACTGACGGTACTGCTGCTTGCAGCGTTTTCCGGATGCGTCGAAACTCCAGAAGAGGGCGAGGTGGTGGAAGAAGCGAAGATGACGCATCTCCGCATCGGATACCAGCCAAGCACCCACCAGATCGCAGAGATGGTTGCGATGGAGAAGGGCTGGTGGAAAGAGGATCTCGCAGAGTTCGGGATCACAAAAGTTTCTGACAGTGAATTCCCATCAGGTCCGCCAGAGATGAATGCCATGATGGGCGGTCACCTTGATATCGCGTACGTTGGCGCTGCGCCGCCGATCACTGCGATCGCGCAAGGGCTCGATGCGAAGATCGTTGCTGCTGTGCAGACCCAGGGGTCCGATCTCGTGATCAGGCTAGATACCAACTACACCTCGCCATCCGATCTTCGCGGGCTCACGATCGCAACGTTCCCGCCGGGATCGATTCAGGACACCGTGTTTCGGAAATTCCTGATGGACAACAACATCAGCACCGACGATGTTGTGATCAAGGAGATGGGGCCCGGTGACGCGATGACTGCGATCGCAGCAGGGGCAGTGGATGGCGTCTTACTGCCACATCCGGGTCCGGCAGTGATCGAGATGGAGGGTAACGGCAGAAGCGTTGTCAGTTCAGGCGAGATGTGGCAGGATCATGCGTGCTGCTGCCTGCTCGTAAGCGGTGAACTGATCCGGGAACACCCTGAGATGGTCAAGCAGATCGTCAGGACGCACATCAAGGCGACTGAGTATCTCAAAGGGAACCAGAACGAATCTGCCGAGATATTCGCAAAAAAAACTGGATATGATCCCGGCAAGGTCAAGTATTCATTCGAAACGTGGGACGGTGAATGGATCAGCGACCCATACCTTGAGATCAACAGCACTCTTGAATTTGCGAAGGTTCAATGCAATGTCGGAAGTATCGACACAGTGCTTACCGCGGAGGATCTCTTCGATACAAGGTTCTACGATGCGGCGACAGGGGAGTAATCCCCTTTTTGTTTCTTTTTCGCGCTATTGAATTAACCGATCATATCATCAGCTACTGTAAAAAGTGAACAGGTACAACGTTTTGATAAATCGGCTATCGATCCCCCGCCTTCGCCAGTTCGAGACGCTGCCCCTTGACCACCAGCTTGTCCGATCGTCTTGCAATGCCCCGGATAAACGTCGAACTCAGGTCAAAGACCCTGGACAGTCCCGCCATCGAGCGGTTGCCCTTGGAAACTTCCTCTTCGATCGACTCAATCATGTCGGCAAGCTCTCCATCAGTCTTGAACGTGATCATGATCAGATCGCTCATATCTTTGATCGAACACTGGAAATTTGCATGCAACTTTGAATACGATACCGTATACTCCTTGTCCGGAGTTTTTCCGGGTTCTGGCATCCGCCACTGGCTCTCGATCAGCCCGCTCTTCCGCAGGATCTCGAGACTCGGCTTGACGTCTGTATCGATGCTCTCTGCAAGTTCCTGCTCGGTCATCCACCCCTCTGATAACTTATCAAAGACGCTTTTGTGTATGTCTGAGCCGAATGTCCGTAGCAATGGCACCAGATCGGAAGGGTCGTTTACGAGTTTTGTCCGTTTCCCCATCTGTGTCGTCATGATGCACTACGTCCTTGCCAGATTGTCCAGAAACGCCTTTGCCTCGGTCTCATCGCCATGCACGAAAATAAGTCTCATCTCATTGTTCAGTTCGATCACCATCTTATCAAAGAATTTCTTTTTGGCGTGAACCCTAATATCGTTTTCGGTGTACATGCATGCATCGTTACTATAGTATAGATCATGCCCGTCTTCGATACGGAAGACCTTAAATCCCATCTTCGCAAGAGTATCGGTGACCGATTCTGTAGAAATCCTATCCTCGTACTGTCTTATGATCATGCATCCCTAAGTATTAGTATATCGGCTCAAGATCTTCGATATGAGAAAACGCGCTGTCAAGTTGGCTTTTTGACTTGTTCTGCTGTTCCCTCTCGAACCGAATCGCGTCTGCCGCAATGGCATACAATTTTTCAAGTTCCGGGACTGAGTTTAGCGTAAATATCGATAAAACTCTTGGTCTGCCCTTCTGGATGAGAACCCCTTTGAAGACCTGTCCAACCTCGGCGGATAGTTCTTCTATGGTCTTGGTGACCAGATCGAGATCAAGATATTTCTTGTCGCCTTTGATGATCAGCATCGCACGCGCACCTTCCTTGTAGACGTTTGTCGGGAATAGAAGTCCGCTCGGCTTGAAACTTCCGAGAATCGCTGATTTGATTGTACTATCCTTGGACGCCTCGTAAAATCCCATGGTCCCGATACTGATTCCACCGTTCATAACGGTCTTGAGATCGCCAAGGTCGGTGACCATCAGCATCTCGCTGTTGAGTGCCTCTATAAGGAAGAGCAAACGCCGCGCGGTCGTGGTGTTGATCTTGTCGTAAGCGGATTTAATGTCGCCTGAGTACTTCTTTAGATACTGGTTATCCACGAGCAGCATGCCTGCGGGTTTCTCTGCTACGAGGTCCTTCAGGCAGAAAGCAGCGTTCTGCAGGAAGATAGACCCTTCCTCCCTGAATGGAAGTACTGCAATGCAGATTATCGGAGCATTGTTATACGTTTCTTTCAGTTCGCGTACGAGAAGCGGTGCAAATGATGAGCCGCTCCCACCGGAAGCAGACGTGATGATGAATATGAGATCAAACGTCCCTCTTTTATCGATCTCGCTCATGATAATCTCCTTATTATCCTCAAACACCTGTTTCCCAAGGGTTCGATTCGCTCCGACTCCGTGTAGATGCGGGACATGCAACCGGTCCTTTGCACGCGTGTCCACAAGTCCTTTTAAGTCATTGATCGCCGTGTTGATCGCAATCGTCTTGACCGATGCCGGAAACTTCTGGCGTGTGTAGTATTTCGCAAATGTGCCGCCGCGTCCAAACGCCTCACGGTTCATCGCATCAAGTATACGATTTCCGCATTGCCCCAGTCCGAGAACTAATATGTTAAGCATGGTCATTTGTCTCTTTTAATAACGATATTCTCTGCGTCGCTTTATGATCCATAACAGTATTAAGAGTATCGGAATTGCCGCAATAATATATATATAATACTTTTCCAAACCAGACTTCTCTGCCCGGAACTCGAAAACGGCGGTTGCCTCCTCGTCTGCCCACATCACTTTCATCTCAACCACGTGCTTACCTTCCTCGCTTGCGATCAGTGTAACCTCGTACTCCTCGCTCTTGTCTGGCTTGACCGATTCATATACCGGTTCCAACTCGCCGCCTTTCAATCGCACACCAGGAGGCAGACCGCCTTTGACGTAGACCTTTTCAGAGGTGGCGTTTCCGATATTCGTGATCGTAACAACCATCGGGACATTATCGCCGCAGGTTACGACGTAATCGATCGGATCGATCGAGATCGTCAGTTCTGGCAGCAGAACCGTCTCGGCTACGAGCGTAAGGACGCTGGACTGCGATTCCGTAGAATACGAATCGCCCGACTCGCCCTTGTAGTTAAGTACCGACGCGGGCATCTCGCGCGTCCCTGACTGTGCATCCTCCCCGATCTTCAGATCATACTCGATCCTTTCAGTCGCGCCTGCTGCTATATCATCAATTGTGGACGGGCAGCCATCCTTGTACGTCTTCGCAATCGTACCCTCGTCGAGCATAATACCTGTGGCAGTGCCGTTTCCTGTGTTCTTGATCGTAAGCGTGACCTTGACGGTCTGACCGATCTCTGCCGAATTCGGATCGATCGTTCTCGTGATGGTGAGTTTCGGGACGGTGACTGATTCGGTTTCTACTTTGCCCGCCGCCCGATCGGTGACGTATAGTCTTTTCGAGCATTCTATCATAAACGATGCTCCATTGGAGAAGACAGAATCGAGCGTGACCTCTATTGTCAGACCAGTACCACTTGTGTAGCTGGCAGGGACGTCACCCCTATATACTTTTGTTGTTGTACCGATTGCGTCTTGAGAACTGCGAAGCCAGACCTCTGCATACGAAATTCCGACTGTACCGACATCGAGCACATCGATGTAGATATCATTGTTCAGTACTACGTATCCATTTACTCCTATAGTGACATTGGTGGTCTCCTCCTCGCCCGCGGCAGTCATTGGAAACAGTAGCATGAGAAGAGCCGCAGCCGCCGCAACTACCAAAATTCTACAACCGTTCATCGATACCAACCTCTGTGTGTATATGTTTTAAACTTTGCGAACCACTGCACATGAATCACGCATATCTTCTCCTGAGCAGGTACACAGCAGCGATTACGGTTAGCACCCAGTACCCGCCCGGACCGATAGTCTCCGCAGTCCCTTCGTCCACAGTCTCCCTTATCCCGTCGGTACCCGGTTCTGCAGTCCGGTTGCCCTGACCTGCGAAGAACCGCGCTGTTCTTGCAACCATCTTTGCATACCCGTAATCAACGATCCGGGCAGTATCGGATGCCGCGAGTATTTCTGCGTGCTCATAAGCGCTAGTGGCAAGAATCGGCTCTGCCCCGCCCTCCCTTGCAGCGAGGATGGCTGACATCGCATCCCTCTCGCTCTTGTTCACCTTCTCATCGATATCAGCGATGCCTACGAGTTCGATCGCGGTTCCCGCTATCACCATCGCATGCAGCGAATCGTAGATCGCGCCGGTATAGTATCCTGTGCGAAGTTCCCTTCTGGCGCGGGATAGGTCGTCTGTCGCATCCGGGATCCATGATCGGTCCCCTCCAGCCTCGCTGGTCAGCATCTCGGCATAAGCAAGTATCGACGCGGATTGGCTGTAGTACCTGCCTGCACGATCCTTGAGTAGATCCTCCGGAATCTCCACACCTCCGCCGACGCATGAGAGCGTTGCCCACCACTTCGCTGACCGTGCCCGTTCCATCGCAAACGAAAGCAAGTAGATCGCATCGTCCGCGCTCTCTGCACGACTTGCCCAGTCCAATCGCTCTTTCGCTATCGTAAGTCTCGATTCTGCCGCACCGACCCCCTCTAAAACCCCGTTCTCAGATCTCGCTTCCGAAACGGCGAGTTCGGCGTCTGCTATTTCGTCATCGACGCAGACTGTAAGATTGGAGAGATACTCGTCCTTGTCATCGGAGTCGAGATACAGAGAGTACCATTTGATACGCCGCAGATTAATCATCGTATTAAAACTCCGGCTCATGGACGCATAGTAGTTTCCTGTGTCGTAATCGTCTTGTGCATCCTCGATCGTCTGAATCTGGCTTATCAGTGCATCCTTGAAACGTGAATCCACGATCGCATCGGTCTCATTGTACTGCGCTCTCGTCTCGTCCAGCAATGCAAGAGCAAGCGGCTGCATCGCATCTAAGTATCCTCTGGTCTGCACTTCGCCGGTCAGTATTGTTAGAGGGATCTCGTTACCAGTGTATGCATAAACTGCGTCTCTTATGTCGTCGATCTCCCTGACATCGACCCCCTGCTCCGCTCCGAGTCCGATCACGTTTGTGGTGACCAGTTCATCGCTGATCGTGGCAAAGGAATCATTTTGTTCGATAACCTGCACGATCTCCGTGATATTTCCCTGTCCCGGCGGTATCAGGAATGTGTGTGCGCCGTGCCTCACGGACACGTTTAATTTTGCAGGTATTCCCCCGACCGCACCGATCGATCCGTCCGGATTGATCATGCCGGTCATAACGACACCCGGGTCGACAGTCCAGTTCTCAAGCGCTGCAACCGTAGCGACGGTCATTGCCGCGCCTGCTGAGGGTCCGCCGATCACTGGCGAGTCTGCGTGTATCACATAGAAGAAGTCGTGGACTTCGGGATCGGTGCCTGTGATGTCACATGCCACCATCGATGACAATCTGGCAGACCCCTGCATATCGACCTGTGCATACGGCTCGGTGTCGACGAAGACGTGTCCGGTGCCGTCCGTCACCCAGACCGTAAGATTCGTGAGCACGCCGATCTCTTCGTTTGAATATACTGCAGGAAGCATGACCGACACCGGCGCAGCCGATGTGTATGGGGTGCATGACAGGAGGATTGGAAGTATCAGAAGTATCAGGATCAGGCGCTTCTTTTCCATCAGGAGTTTATCTGTTGCTACCGGCATAAATATGGTGGCTTTTGGGGGCGGGGTTGCCCCGAATCGGTCAATTATTTATATTCCCACCTTACTATTCATGAGGGATTACGCCCCCCCCCCTCCCGATTCATATATGTGGTTTCATGTTACTATATGAAAGCATCAGACCGCAATACGGACGATCATCCCATGAACATCGAAGACAAATTCACTGAACTGAAGACCCGAAACGAGGGTGCACTCATCGCATACATCTGCGCGGGCGACCCGACACCAGATGACACGGTGGCGATCGTGCATGCACTGGTACGCGGCGGCGCGGATGTGATCGAACTGGGACTCCCGTTCTCAGACCCGATCGCTGACGGTCCGACGATCCAGGCATCGATCGAACGGGCGCTTGATGCTGGCATGAACCCGGACATATTCTTCGATATTGCCGGATCGCTTGACGTTTCTGTTCCGCTTGTGGTGATGACCTACTACAACATCATATTCAAGCGCGGGCTCGAACGATTCGTACGTGACTGTGTAAAGAGCGGGATCTCGGGCATCATCGTCCCTGATCTTCCGGTCGAGGAGTCAGACAGTCTCGCCGCGCATTGTAAGGCGCACGGGGTTGACCTTATCTTCCTGATCGCGCCGACCACGTACCCGGAACGGATGGGAAAAATCGCGGACAGAGGTTCCGGTTTCATCTATCTCGTTGCAAGAATCGGCGTCACCGGTGCAAGGGATGACATCGCAGAATCGACGCTCTCATTAATCGATCTCGTGCGCGGCACAACCCAGACAACGACGCCGCTTGCAGTCGGATTCGGTATATCGACGCCGGATCAGGCATCCGCCATCATAAAAGCGGGCGCAGACGGTGTGATCGTCGGTTCTGCGTTCGTGAACATCATCGCAGACCGCGCAAACGTACCCGAACGCATCGAAGAACTTACACGGAAACTGAAATCCGCTGTGATATGATATGTGATATCACGGCGTTGCCGGTGGAGCTACCTCTTCGGATCCAACCGCCTCAATCTCGATCTTGATGCCTTCCGAATCCACAGAGATTGGGGGATTCGGATTCATCACGGTTCCACCGCCTTTTGAGACGAGTAACCCTTCGTGCACCAGCTGGTTGGCTGTCTGCGCAACCTCCCTATCATCGATCCCCCCATAGACGTTCTTGAACAGATCGATGATGTCAAGTATCTGGACGCCGCTTAATCCCCTGGGTTTCATGTATTCGGCATACGCCTCGTTGTCTGCAAGCACATTGACAACGAACATAACCTTACACCTGTTCTCAAAGAATAGATCATCTTCGCTTAGTTCCATCATTCCCCCATTCGATCACTATGATTTCCGTTCGAGCAGTTCAGCGAATGCGAGTGTGCCGGAGATGCTCTTGATTTTTATTTTTACGATCTCGCCTTTGATCGTCTTCGGGATGTAGATGGTATATTTGTCGATCTGGGTAAATCCGTCGCCTTTTCGACCGACTCCGGTGATCTTGACATCATATTCCCCGCCTTCTTCTATCGGTTCCTTTGCCTGTACAGCACGAACCTTGCGTTTCCTGATCGGGCGGTGCGCGCCACATGCATCGCATTTCAACATCAGCACACGGTCGGTACGCACCAGTGTGGTGTCAGGACGTCCGCACTCAGAGCATATCACAAACTCATCGACATAAGCCTGGATCTGGGACTGGATGGTATCAGTAGTGAACTTTCCCTGAAAGATCACGCGAGTCCCGTCGAATTTGCCAGCGGTTCCAAGTTCCCTCAGGAGATACTTCAGCAGGTGGGTCGGGTCTCGATTTATGGTATCGGTGATCTCAAGAAAGTTTCTTAAAACGGTGGTTTTCCCTTCTATGATCACGTCTGCTTCCGGAACTGAGAAACGCACATCAGTCGTCAGGTAATCCGGCATCTGTTCGAATGCCCGGTCCAGGTTTCCTGCATAATCGGTCATTGAACCAGTTCCTGCCCCTTATCGATCAC
>JAYEFK010000055.1:0-2177 GCA_034658575.1 Methanobacteriota archaeon | reverse complement strand
GGAACGCCGACTTCATCATAATCGCAGTCCCCACCCCTGTCACCAAATCGAAGGACCCTGACCTCTCCTACATCAAATCCGCAGCCAGAACCACCGGCACGCACCTGAAACCCGGCGCAATCGTGGTACTCGAATCCACAGTCTACCCGGGCGTTACAGAAGAGGTCATGAAACCAAATTTTTTGAGAAAAAATTTAGTAAAACCATCCGACGTTCCGCTTCGCTCCAGTCGGATTATCGCTCTCATGAACGAACTCTCCCCGATCTTCGCAAAGATGGGGCTTTCCACAAAGGATGTGCTTGAGGCTGCCGGCACGAAATGGAACTTCCACCGGTATTCTCCCGGGCTGGTTGGCGGGCACTGCATCCCTGTGGATCCTTATTATCTGGTGCACAGGGCTGAGGAGTTCGGGTATCATCCGCAGGTGATCCTTGCAGGGCGGGCGATCAATGATTCGATGCCGGCGCATGTTGCGGGGATGATGATCAGGGGTCACAGTTTTTGATCAAACTTTTGTGAAAAGTTTGCGAGTAAGAAATGCCCTCCGGGTGGGGTTACAATTCTTGGTAAGGAGGAGATTGAGGGGTTTGGTGTGGGGGCTCTGGATGACATGTTACAGATTACAGATTACTGCCCGCAGGGCGTGGCTGTGGCGTATGATGAGTTTCGGGGGATGGGGCTTTCGGGCGTCAGCAGGGGGTTTTGGGGGAGGGGGCGGTGGTGGTTGATGTGAGGTGCTGATTGATGGGGGGATGCGAAAAGAATGAGGGGGCGTGTGCGTTGGGTTGATAGTGTGGTGAGGGGGATTTATATACATTCAAGTTAAATTTAGAGGAAATGCGAACAGTTATTGCAGTTGTAATCAAATGGTGTATATCATGAAATTGATAGTACCTGAAGATGTATTGACTTCGATAAAAATTCCAAAGAAGGAATTAAAAAGAGTGCTAAAGCTTGATTTGGCTATGGCACTATACCAAAGGGAAGTTATCTCTCTTGGAAATGCGAGAAAAATGGCTGGTATTAGCAAATGGGAATTTTTAGAGGAATTGGGTAGAAGAAAAATATCTCGGCATTACACAGAAAAAGAATTGCGGGAGGATTTAATCTTTGCCAAAGGTAGTGTGTGATTCATCGCCTCTGATTCATTTGGCTAAAGTTGGGAAGTTGGAGTTGCTGAGAGCTTTCTTTATGGAGATATTAATTCCTGAAGCAGTTTACAGAGAATGTGTGGCAGAGGGTAAAAATAGAGAAGATGCTAAAAAAATTGAGAATGCCGCATGGATCCGGGTACTAGACATAAAGAACATCGATCTCAAAAGAGCCATTAATACCGTTTTAGATGAAGGAGAGTCTGAAGCTATCGTGTTAGCACTGCAGGAATCAGCAGATTTAATTCTTTTGGATGATTATGAGGCGAGAGAGTTAGCCAGAACATACGGAATGGCGATTACCGGCACAATAGGAGTCTTGATAAAGGCAAAGCACGAAGGTGAGATATCAAGTATAGGCGAGATGTTGAAGGAATTGAGAAGTACTGGATTTTGGTTAAGTGATGACCTATATGCCAAAGTCCTGCGAGAGGAGGGTGAATTATGAATGACTTGGGATATTTCGTTAACAGAATGCATCGCTCTTTGTTGCGGGCTCCGGCAGACGGGATGGAGGTGCTGGTTGGGTTGTGCCGGGCGTGCGTGATCACGGAGCCGGTGGCGTGGTTGCGGGGCGGTGGCGTGGAGCGTGGACAAGTCTTTATGTGTCATGGATGATAAATTAAAGGGAAGTAACAGGGGTTCCCAAATGCATCATAATCTAACAGACAAAACCGTCTGCATCGCCGGCTTAGGCTACGTCGGACTGCCGCTCGCACTCGCGTTCTCCCGCCACCTGACGACGATCGGCTTCGACGTGGACGCGGGCAAGATCCAGGAGCTCTTCCTGGCGAATGACAACCCGGGCATCGCCTTCACAGATGATCCGGAAGAGATCGGAAACGCCGATTTCATCATAATCGCAGTCCCAACCCCGGTCACAAAGTCAAAGGATCCGGACCTCTCCTACATCGAATCCGCAGCCAGAACCACCGGCACGCACCTGAAACCAAATTTTTTGAGAAAAAATTTAGTAAAACCATCCGACATTCCGCTCCGCTCCAGTCGGATTATCGCTCTCGTGA
>JAYEFK010000054.1:0-2183 GCA_034658575.1 Methanobacteriota archaeon | reverse complement strand
AGTTCTGGAATGCCTTATCAAGTCTGCGAATCACATCCTGTGCAATCTGTGAGTATATGTCAAGATTCAGGTATTTCAACTGTCCTGCTTGCTGGTTGTAGTTCAATCCAATGCCGCAACGATCATACGCATTCTTACGGTCTTCGAGCATCTCGTTGTACAGATACCTGCACACGGAGAGCACATACAGTAACAAGATGTTCTGCTTCCGTGTTGGGTAAATCCGGTACTGAAATGTCTTGCGCATGATGACAGTAACCCTTTTAACCTACGAGGTTAAAAGTCTTTCGCCTGCGGTGATTGAGTCTTTTTTAGACGCATGTTGACACATCGCAGGCAAACAAACGTGACATGAATTCCAGAATGTGCGGCATTCATCCCCGCTGCAAGCAACGGGGTCTTCTGCCGCGTATCTATAAAGATGCGCACCAAAAATAGCGGCATGATCGAAAAAATCCTGAAGCTGAAACAGGAAAGAAACGCAGTTATCCTCGCTCATAACTATGAGCGTCCTGAGATTCAGGATATTGCTGACTTCGTTGGCGATTCGCTCGCGTTGAGCGTCGAAGCGTCCCTGACCGATGCTGACGTGATCCTCTTCTGTGGCGTCGATTTCATGGCAGAGTCCGCAGCCATTCTGAGTCCGGATAAGACCGTCCTGATCCCTGATACGGATGCCCAATGCCCGATGGCTGCGATGATCACGGAGCAGGGACTGATAGAGATGAAGCAGAGGCATCCGGACGCGGCTGTGGTCTGCTATGTGAACACGAGCGCGTTTGTTAAGGCAGAAAGCGATATCTGCTGCACGTCAGCAAACGCTGTCGAGGTCGTGGAGTCGCTCGACTGCGATGAGATCATCTTTGTGCCTGACAAGAATCTTGCACTCTATGCCGCCAGATTCACAGAGAAGAAGATCATACCGTGGGACGGATACTGCCCAACGCACCACCAGATACTGCCGTATGACATTACGGATGCGAAGAAGAAGCATCCGGACGCGGAGGTGTTAGTGCACCCGGAATGCAGACCAGAGGTGATCGATCTTGCGGATGGGGCGTACGGTACTGAAGGGATGGTTAAGCATGTCAAGGATTCGCGTTCTGATGAGTTCATCATCGGTACCGAGTCAGGGATGTTGCACCGGCTGGAGAAGGAAGTTCCATCGAAACGGTTCTACGCGGTATCGGATTACGCGATCTGCCCTGCTATGAAGATGGTTACACTTTCAGAGGTGGCCCGTTCGCTTGAGAATCTTGAATACGTGGTTACCATACCTGCTGATGTGCAGAAGAAGGCGAAGGATGCACTCGACCGGATGATCGAGGTCAAGAGGAGGAGTTGATTGCTCGGGTTGCTCCGCACCGGCAACTGCGCGATGGCTGGCTTTGCAGCCGTCGTCGGTGCGGGAATCGTCTGCGGCATAACAGAGCTGCCGGTTCTGGGAGCGGTACTTCTATTCTCTTTATTCTCTTCTGTCTTTCTGATAACGGGAGCAGGAAACGCTATCAATGATTATTTCGATGCAGACATCGATGCGATCAATAAGCCGATGCGCCCGATACCTTCAGGGCGGGTTAGCAAGAACGCAGCACTGTACCTTTCGCTCCTGTTCTTCGGACTCGGCATCGCATTAGCATACACCATCAACATCATCTGCTTCGCAATCGCCATTCCAAACTCCCTGCTGCTCATCGCCTATGCCCGCAACCTGAAGCGCACAGCACTTGCCGGAAATGCCTCTGTCGGATACCTGACCGGCTCCACGTTCCTGTACGGAGGTGCGCTCTTCGGAATCCCGGGTCTCGTCCAGGCATCCGGACTGTTTGCGCTTGCGATGCTTGCAACGATCGCACGCGAGATCGCAAAGGACATCGAGGACATCGATGGCGACTCAGCGATGGGCATTGATACGCTTCCGATCCGCATCGGATCGAGACGTGCCGGATATGCCGCATCCGCATTCGGCGTGATCGCAGTACTGTTAAGCCCGGTCCCGTACCTCTCGCTCGGATTCTCGATCTGGTATCTCGCCGTAGTGATGGTCGCGGATCTCTGTTTCCTGATTGCGATACTGCGACTAGAGAAGGGTGATGCCACGGGTTCGTCGAGACTGTTTAAGCAAGCGATGATGGTGGCACTTGCAGCGTTCGTGGTCGGTAGCGTGGGTGGCGGCGCGTAGA
>JAYEFK010000053.1:0-9623 GCA_034658575.1 Methanobacteriota archaeon | reverse complement strand
TCTGGTTTGTGATCTTTGATAACGAGACAAAAAACTGTGTTTACACAGTTTACAAGAATGAAGCATTCAGCTCAACGACGACCAACATCGACGGAGAGAACGCCACAACCAGCGATGGCTGGAATGCGATGAAGGCAGCACTCGGATCAGACGCGTTCACAATCGTTACGATCGCAAACGCATGGGGTTATGGCGCACCGTACGACTTCTTGAAGTGTGTGGAATTTCACAACCACCTCTGCCCAGGGGTGACGTCAGGTTACATGCTTGCAGATTACCTGTTGAAAGAGTACCCGCTGGGTGCTGGCGAGAAGTACGTGGTGATCGCATGTCCGATCTGGTGCAAGGACGATGCGCTGCAGGTTATGCTGGATACAACCATCGGGAAACGGAGCATCTTTGCAAAGAACATGCCGGCACATGACGAGGAAGCAATCGAGAACGCTGCCGGGATATATATTGTCTGGAATGGAACGCTTGGTAGTGGAACCGGTTATGTCCTCTCGTTTGACTTTGGCGAGGCGCGCAATGTTTCAGATGTGACTGAAAGCGATTTCAATACATACCCCATGGCAAGCAGGGTCAAAATGGACTGGGGGATGATGCCGTACCTGGATCAGCCGGAAACGTTCATATCGACGCTGCACACGTTCGATGTGTCCCCTTCTATGCTCAATAGGCTTGAGCTGGCAGGAGTTGATCCTTATGTTGAGATCGGGCTTGTAGACGATCCGTGCGGAATCAATATCTCCGGTGCGCTGCAGACTGCAATGGCTACGCTCGGAGTAACGAGAGATAGCTCCGATCTATGCGTGTTGACCGATGCCGGATATGCGATGGTAGATGGTAACACGACCGAGTGCTGCATCGGAACGATCGAGAGGGTAACCGGATGCTCAATCAGCGATGGAAACCTCTTACCGGTCCACAGATCGATAGATAAGCCGCTCTGGTTTGTGATCTTTGATAACGAGACAAAAGACTGCGTTTACGCGGTTTACAAGAACGGAGCATTCACCACAACGAAGGTCAACATCGACGGAGAGAACGCCACAACCAGCGATGGCTGGAATGCGATGAAGGCAGCAATCGGTTCGGATGCATTTTCAATCGTTGCGATAGCGAATGCGTGGGGTTACGGCGCACCGTATGATTTCTTGAAGTGTGTGGAATTCCACAACCACCTCTGTCCGGGACTGTCGTCCGGCTACCAGATCGCGGAATACATCCGTGAGAATTACCCGCTCGGAAAGGGCGAGAGCTACACATGGATCGGATGCCCGAACTGGTGCAAGGAGGATGCTATTCAAGTTCTTCTGGATTTAACCGCCGGAAAGAGGGGCATAGTTGTCAAACAACGTTCCGGAGAACTCTTCGTAAAAGAGAACCCTCTTGCAGGAATTCTCATAATCTGGAACAGCACAGCAAAATCCGGACGAGGTGTTGCTTTCCATTATGATTGGGGACAAATATGCAATGTTTCTGGTATCAATCTCAGTGATTTCAAGCCACCAGGAGGTAAAACAAATCCCCTCTTCTGGACGACCAGGATAAAATCCAGTTTCGGACTGCTGCCGTACCTCGATCAGCCGGATATGTTTGTATCACTGGCTTCGGACGAGTTCGATGTCACATCTGAGCAGCTCGACCGGGTGAAGGAGGCAGGAGTCGATCCGTACGTCGAACTCGGACTTGTTGAACCAACCGAGGTGCGTGGAGACTTCAACGGTGATGGTAAGGTCACGTCCGCTGACGCATTGATACTGCTTCAGGCAGCGGTTGGGAAGATAACTCTGTAAAAATGCCGAACATGAATAATAACAACAAGAGGTAACTAATATGAAGAAAACCGTATTGATCCTGGCTGTGCTGCTGTGCAGCATGGCATTCTCTGCGAGTGTGCTTGCAGAGAACGATGGAATCGCTGCAACGAGCAGCGGAACGACTGTGAAGATGGCGGGAGGCACTCCGGGTGGAGCTGACTGGGGGTATCCAGCCCCATTTACGTTCTACCCGAGGGGTCCTGGTTATTCCAGGATGAGTCTCTTATTTGATACACTCACATGGAAGGATGCGGACGGGGTCATACCCGCTCTTGCAGATGGCTGGAAGGTCTCTGACAATGGCAAGGAATGGACGTTCTATCTTGACAGAAACGCGAAATGGCATGACGGAGAATTGTTCACAGCGGATGATGTGAAGTTCACCATCGAGTATATGCAGAATCACGAGGGCGAGTTCACGTGGTTCGAGTCGATCAATTACATCGATGACGTGGAGGTTATTGACGACTATACTGTCGTCATAGATCTAAACGCGCCGATGGCATCGTTCCTGGTGGACATTGCAGGAAATGTGCCGATATTACCAGAGCATATATGGGACGATGTGTCAGACCCACTCACATTCAAAACCGATGACGCAGTCATAGGCACAGGTCCACTGAAACTTGTGGAATACGACTCGGCTATGAGCTCTTACCAGTATGAGGCTAATGACGACTACTACGATGGAAAACTCCTCGTAGACGAGTTTATATCGATGGAAGTTAGCGATGCGCCAGCCGCACTACAAACCGGTGATGTGGATGAGGTATCCTTCTGGGGATCTGAGATAACGGCAGTTCAGGGATTCGAGGGTGACCCGGACTTCGAGATAATCACCGGTCCGAGTTTCTGGGTGCTCCAGGTGATCTTCAACTGTGAGAAGTATCCGAATGACATCCTTGAATTCAGACAGGCAATTGCACACGGAATCGACAGGGGCACGATCGTTTCGAATGTCTTGAATGACGGCGGCATACCTGCGAACACCGGCATAATGCACCCTGACTCGATATGGTACAACCCGGATTGCACGGTTTACGAGCATAGCGCGGATGCGGCTAACGACACACTCGATTTGCTTGGTTTTGAGGACACAGACGGCAACGGGATACGGAACTATCCAGCCGGCGCGGAGCGGAGCGGAGAGATCACATTCGATCTCTATACGACCGGCAAATTTAGTAGGGTGGCAGAACTGATAGAGGCTAATCTTGCTGTCATCGGGATCGGTATAGAGGTGAGATCGAGCCCATGGGGTCCGATAGATACTCGTCTTAAGGAGGGTAACTTTGACGTGGTGATCAGCGGTCACGGGGGAATAGCAAATCCTCAGATTATGCGCATCCCGTCCTGGCCTGCGAGCACGTATCAGAATTCCGAGTATGATTCCACCTTTGCAGATCAGGAGGTGGAGATGGATCTCGATCGCCGAAAAGAACTTGTCAATGATCTCCAGGAGATAGTTGCAGACGATCTTCCGGTCTATACACTCTACCACCCGTACATGTGGTGTGTCTACAATCCAACCGTTCTTGACACATGGTTCTACACAAGAGACGGGATAGGTATCGGAATTCCACTCGAATTGAACAAACTCATATTCCTTGCACGGTACGGAGATGCAAACGAGAATGGGGAGATCAATATGCAGGATGTGACCAAAATCGAGCGGATGATTATGGAACTCGATGATGAGTCGGATATGGCAGATGCGAACCAGAATGACAAGATCAACATGCAGGATGTGACTCACATAGAACTGATCATGCTCGGAAGGGCGCCGATTCGCACCGGATAAAGGCATAAGTTGCTGCGTAATGCAGCAACACCTATTTTTTATACCAATGCACCAGATAAGTAAACTCGCCTATTATTTAGTTATATTATTTATAATATTATCTATAAATTTTTCCCTGCCAAGGGTGATGCCAGGTGACGCGCTCTCATATCTAACAGATCCGGGCGCAGATATACCAGTCAGGATGACAGAGGAGAAGAAAGAGATCTTGCTCGCATACTATGGGCTTGATAAACCGCTTTCAGAGCAATACATCACTTACATGGTTGGAATAGTTCGAGGAGATCTCGGATGGTCGATATACTACAGTGCCCCGGTTCTGGAGGTGATACTCGGTAGATTGAAATGGACACTCCTCCTCGTTGGAACCTCAACAGCAATCTATATAACGCTTGGAATCCTCCTTGGCGCAACGTCCGCATGGGCGCGGGGCAGGAAGAAGGATATATGCCTCCTCGTATCCGTTCTCTCGATCAGTTCATTCCCGTCCTTCGTTCTTGGGATACTCATGGTGATATTCTTCGGAATAAAGCTGGACATCTTCCCGATAGGTGGTGCACAGACACCGTTTGCCACATATTCAAGTCCGCTTGAGGAGCTCTTCGACATCCTGCACCACTTGGTCCTTCCTGCTGCAACCCTCGTCATCACCCATATAGGCGGAACATACCTCCTGATGAGAAATTCGATGCTCGGCGTGCTTGGGGAGGATTACATCATGACCGCACGAGCAAAGGGCTTGAGCGAGCGGTATATCCTGCACAGACACGCGCTCGCAAATGCGCTGCTCCCAATCGTCACGATGACAGCGATGACCGTAGGATTCATGGTCACGGGAACGATATTTGTCGAGACGGTGTTCGCATACCCCGGCATTGGAAACTTACTGTACAATGCGGTTTCATACAATGATTATCCACTCCTGCAAGGGATATTTCTCTTCATAACAATTACCATCGTCGGTGCGAACTTCATCGCAGATATGCTCTACATACGGCTGGATCCAAGGGTGGGACACGAATGATTGAAGGAAGAAAGATACTCGGATCAATCGGACTCGGGATATTGACGATCTTTGTGATTGTCGCAGTTTTTGCGCCGTATATCGCACCGCACGATCCGCACCGGATGTACATGCCGATGGAACATCCAAGTTCAAGACATCTCCTTGGAACAAACGATATAGGAAATGATATTTTAAGTGAGATCATCTACGGGACGAGAGTCTCTCTCTTCATCGCATTCGTAGTCTCCGTGATATCGATGCTTGTGGGGACCTCGCTGGGGCTTATTGCCGGATATTTCGATAAACTCGGATTTCTGATCATGCGAGTTGTGGATGTGGTCTTGACAATCCCGAGACTTCCCCTGATCATCGTCATCGCATCATTCATGCGTCCGAGCATCTGGAACCTGATAGCTTTATTCCTGATATTCGGATGGACGATGACGGCAAGAATCATCAGATCGGAGGTGCTGACGCTCAGGACCCGCTATTATATCGATGCAACGAAGATGATTGGAGGAAGTGATTTTTACATCCTGTGGCGGCACATCCTTCCAAATGTGGTTCCGCTGGTTGTCGTCCAGTTTATCATGGAGGCGATCCATGTAATACTTGCAGAATCAGGACTCTGTTTTCTTGGACTCGGGGACCCAGTAGCGAAGAGCTGGGGTATGGTGTTCCATTATGCATTCGAATGTCCGATCATCTATGTATCGGATGTATGGATGTGGTGGATGCTTCCGCCCGGACTCTGTATCGTTTTTACGGTACTTGGGCTCACATTCGTCGGGTACGCTCTTGAGGAGACGCTCGATCCAAAACTGAAAAACTCTGCGTTCGGGAGGGAATTATGAGCGTACTGGAAATCTCCAACCTGAAGACCTACTTCCCGACCCCGGACGGCATCGTGAGAGCTGTTGACACTATCGACCTCTCAATACGTGAGAGGGAGACCCTCGGCTTGATCGGCGAAACAGGCTGCGGGAAGACTGTACTTGGTCTTACGCTCATGCGTCTTCTGCAGCCAACCACAACGACAGAGGGAACGATCATCTACAAGGGAACGAATCTTCTCAAGATCAGTGAGGCAGAGATGAGAAGGATCAGGGGGGAAGAGATTGCAATGATCCTCCAGAACCCGACGACCTCTCTAAACCCGGTCATGCGCGTGGGAGGGCAGATCGCAGAGGCGATCCGGCTTCATCAGGGACTATGCAAGAGAGATGCAAAAGAGAAGGCGATCGAGATGCTCGATTTGGTCAGGATCCCGTCGCCGGCACAGCGTGCGAACGAATACCCGCATGAGTTCAGCGGGGGCATGAAGCAGCGCGTGATGATTGCAATGGGGCTTGCATGCAACCCCTCACTCATCATCGCAGACGAACCCACAAAAGGGCTTGATGTCACGATAAAGTCACAGATCATAAGACTCCTGAAAGAAGTGACAGAAGAGAAGGCGATGCTCCTCATAACCCATGACCTTGGCGTTGCAAGAGATCTCTGTGATCGGATTGCGCTCATGTACGCCGGAGAACTGGTGGAATATGCGACCACAGATGAGATCTTTGAAGAGCCGCTGCACCCGTACACCAGAGGCTTCTTAGGCTCGCTTCCGAGGAATGGGCTTGTGCCGATACCGGGCATGAGCCCCTCGCTGATCAATCTTCCGGACGGGTGCAGGTTTCATCCGAGATGTAGGCATGCGACGGAGGTGTGCAGACGGAAGCATCCGGGTATGATTGAGATCGAAGGTGGACATTTTGTGAGGTGTTTTCATGCTTGAGGTTGCCAGATTGACAAAATATTTTTCATCCGGGTTGATACGGAAACAATATCTCAAAGCGGTCGATGGTGTATCGTTCAAAGTCGAGAAGGGCGGAACGCTGGGGCTTGTCGGGGAGAGTGGATGCGGAAAGACAACGATAGGCAGATTGATCCTGCGATTGATCAAACCAACCGGCGGGAAGGTGTTATTCGATGGTATCAATCTTTTTGCGTTGAATAGACGAGAACTGCTCGCTATCAGACCAAGAATACAGATGATCTTCCAGGATCCTGATTCCTCGCTCAATCCAAGGATGAAGATCGGAACGAGCATCGCAGAACCTTTGAAACTGCATGGCACGATCCCAAAGGCAAAAAGAGAGCAGAGGATCAGAGAACTGATAGAGACCGTGGGACTAAATCCCGAGCATGTCAATCGGTATCCGTATCAACTGAGCGGCGGCCAGAACCAGCGTGTTGTGCTTGCAAGGATTCTTGCGATGAATCCTGATCTCATCATTGCTGATGAGCCCACATCGTCCCTGGATGTATCTGTTCAGGCGCAGATCCTCAATCTGATGAAGGATCTGCAGAAGGAGTTCGATCACACCTATCTCTTCATCTCCCATGATCTCGATGTTGTCAGGATCATGGCTGATCGCATCGCAGTGATGTATCTCGGGCGGCTGGTCGAGATCGGAGAGACCAAGGATGTGTACGATCACGCAAAGCATCCGTATACGCAGGCACTGCTCTCTGCTGCCACGGCGGATGGGGGAAGAGAGCGGATCGTCCTTGAAGGCGAGACTTCGAGTCCAATCGATATGTCAGCAGGGTGCAGGTTTCATACGCGGTGTCCGTACATGAAAGAACGGTGTGTGGTCGAGGAGCCTAAACTGGTTGAAGTTGGGAGGGGGCATTATGCGGCATGTCATCTCGTTTGAATGTTACGCAGCAAAATCTTTATGTACGGAATGGTGCAAGGTTATGATAAATACGGTTACGGAAATGAGACTTATTGCAAAAAGGATATTACTGTTCATACCGGTTGTGGCACTTGTGGTATTCACAACCGGCGCGGCAGCAGAGGAAGAAGAGAATGTCAGCGTCAGGGTCAATGCACCTGAATTGGTATCTGGCACGTTCGATGTCACAATCGACATCTATAATGTGATTGATCTGACCTCAGGGAATTTTGATCTCTATTTCGATCCGGACGTTGTGAACGTGAATGATGTCTGTGATGGGGAGATTGATGGCACAACGGTGCCGATAGAGGATTGGCTTTTGATGGACGAGGACAGAGTCCGTGTGCTCATCAAATTGTCTGATGCTGGTCTTGTGAGCGGATCAGGGCATCTAACAACGATCAACTTTGAGGTGGTTGGAGATGATGGTGGCACCAGTACCCTCGAAGTATCTGATGGGGAACTCTTCAGTTGTATAACTTATTATTTCCAAACTTATAGCAGCTCTGAAACCGGAGAGATAAATGCAGACTGGTTTGGTGATGTGGTGACTGTTGGTGACACTGGCACGGTCGAGACTGGAAAAACAGCATCGACGCCGGTACAGACCGCAACATCGAGATCAACGTCCCCCTCATCGTCCGATTCAGGTGCAGGATCGGTTACCGCACCAACACCTGCAACAGAGCACGCATCAGATGTAGCAGAACCGGTCGGAACGTCTGAGAGGGATGAACAGGATGTATGGGGGATGTTGGCGGAATATAATTTTATTGAGATCTACTCATTTATTGGATTACTGGCTTTCATCTATATGCTGATATTACTCAAATAATCATGTACCGACAGAAGAGAACCCTGAAACAACTTGCAATCGTTGCGCTGATACTAACCCTGTCTGCGATCTTTACAGCATACGCAGCAGCGGAGACGACAGTCTATGTCGATGCCCCCGATTACGTACTCAGCGACACATTTGATGTTGAAATAAAGATTGAAGACGTTTACGAACTGGATAGCGGAGAGTTTCATCTTCTCTTTGATCCGAATGTTGTGGACGTAACTGGTGTTACGGCGGGGGACATAGGGAATATGAACGTAGCGTTTACGAATAAGCGTAGTGATAAGGTACAGGGTATCGGTATCATCAAGGTGACGTTCGATATCAGTGGTACGAGTGGGGTGAGCGGTTCGGGGAGTCTGGCAACGGTCAGTTTTGAGGTGATTGGGTCAGATGGAACTTGCAGCATTCTAAATATATCGAATACGAAATATGTGTACCTATTCGATGAAGGGGAACTCTGGGATGGATCCGCTGAAGAGATGACTGCGAAATGGGAGAACGGCATCGTTTGCATCGGTCATCTTTCATTACCGGACGCCAATGTTACCATTTTTGTTGAAAATCGCGATGATGACGATCTATCCGTCGAGCTATTCATCGATGGGGATTTCGAAAAGCAATACGAAATCAAAAAAGATGCTAACGAGACATATTATGAGGGTCTAATATTGCCTGGAGGACTTCACGCTTTCAAGATCGAATGGTACGATCACGACACCACTGAAGATTATGTAAAAACCGAAGATCACAGTGTATCAGGTACAACTGCTGTGACTCTTATGACTGATAAACATACCGAAGATGATAACAATTCTACAGGTTCCAATACTTCAACACCAGATGCACAGGATACACCGGAAGCTAAAGTTACCATTTTTGTTGAAAATCGCGATGACGATGATCTCTTCGTCAAGCTATCCATCGATGGGGATTTCGAAAAGCAATACGAAATCAGTGACGGCGATAACGAGAAATATTGCGATGGTCGTAGACTGTCCGGAGGGCGTCACACATTCACAATCGAATGGCACGATCATGACACCAATGAAGATTATGTAAAAACCGAAGAACATAGTGTATCAGGTACAACTGCTATAACTCTCATGACCGATGAACATACCGAAGATGATGATAAGCTCAGTGCCCATGTGTATGTGAAGAACCTTGACGATGATGATCTGGATGATGTCTATCTATACATCGATGAGGTGTACTGGAAATACAAGAGCATCTCATCTGGCAGTGTAGGTGACTATGGCGAGTACGAGTTTGAGGAGGATGAAAATGCTTTACATTCGTTCAAGATCGAATGGTTCGATCCGGGAACCGATGTAACACACGAAAAGATCGTTAGAAGTTACATAACAACCGAAGAAGCTGTAACCCTATATGTTGATAAACATACAGAAGAAGATAT
>JAYEFK010000052.1:0-2194 GCA_034658575.1 Methanobacteriota archaeon | reverse complement strand
ACGGCGACAACCAGATCACCCCCGCAGACGCCGCGATCGCACTCCAGATCGCAGTCGGCAGCCGCCCATTCGACGCCACCGCGGACGTGAGCGGCGACGGGAGGGTCATTTCTCTTGACGCGCTGATGATCCTGCAGGGCAGTGAAGGATTCCGGAGCTGTACCGGAGATCGTGATCAACGAACTGATGCCGAACCCGATCGGGGCTGATCGCGGAAACGAGACCACGGAACTGTACAACTGCGGCGATGAGTCGGTCGATATCGGCGGCTGGGTTCTCGAAAACGAGGATGGTGCTACCTACAATATTCCAGCAGGCACGACCATCGAGTCGTACGGATATTACCTGACAACTGTGGTACAACTCGACAACGGCGGCGGGCAGGTGCTTCTGTACCACAATGGCGAGGAGGTCGACAGCAGCATCGAATACATGCATTCGACAGAAGGGATATCGTGGCAGCGGCGGACTGATGGGCTCGATACTGACAGCGATGGCGACTGGATCGAGCGCGATTCCACGTTTGGGCTGTCCGGCTGACGGCTTGAAATTGGATAAGAATCCCTTTATTGACCAGGACTATTTTAACCTTCGGAAACGCTGCCCGATACTGAAAGGGTTATGAGATGCTTGAGCGGTATGAGGTGAAAGTCTCACGTACCGTTCTGAGATGAGGAGGGGCGGGCAACCACCCCCTTCTTAATCGGCGGTTAAGTGAAAAAGTGCATGCAACGCGAATTACCAGAGATCCGTTTTCCCTCCGCGGTTAATCTATAAATGCGGTTTCTATCAACTCATGCCCTATAAAACGCCTCCACCGCCCCGCGAAGTGTTTCCGGGATCTCCCGCGTCGTTAACTGGTCGAGCCCCACAGTCGAATCGAGCGTTAGCGGCGTGATCGAGATGTAGTGATGTGCGAGAGCATGTACATCGGTGCCGGGTTCGTCGTCCTGCACGAGATCGCCATCGATCCAGTAGTACGGACGCCCCCGCGGGTCATGCCGCTTCTCAACAGCCGTCTTGAATATTTTTCTTGACAGTCTGGTAATCTCGATCTCGGTATCAAGGGATGCGTTTCTCGGGATGTTGACGTTTAGTACATCCACACCATCCGGAAAACCATTTTTAAGCGCGTGTTTTGCAATCCTCCCGACCAGATCGATCCCGGCATCGAAATCGTACTCATAATGCCTGAGATCGTCGAACTTGTCGCCCTGATCCACCACCTGAATCGATGCCGCTATCGTTGGGATGCCGTAGCTGGCAGCTTCGAGTGCAGCACCGATCGTGCCGGATGTGGTCACTGTGTCGGTGCTGATGTTCTCGCCGATATTAAACCCGGATACGCAGAGATCAGGGAGCCGGTCCAGGATAGCAAAGATCGCAAGGATCACGGAATCAGCAGGCGTTCCTGCGACCGCATAAGCCTCGAACGCGTCCAGTTTGATCTTAGAGAATCTCAGGGGCTCGAAGACCGATACCGATCTCCCGACACCCGATTTCTGCATCGACGGCGCCACAACGGTGGCGTTTCCGAGATCGCGGACGCTCCTGTACGCTGCCCTGATGCCTGACGAGTACACGCTGTCGTCGTTTGTAACGAGTATGGCTGGCATAGATGGATGTGGATCGTGATTCATGATGCTTACCGATCTCTGGTTTTTGGGGTCATTTGAGTTAAGGGTTCTGATGGGACCGGGATGGTGTGAACGAGATGATTAGAGGCTGTCATGAAATAACCTCATCAACTTTGAATCCATAAAAGTTTTCAACCACACGATTACACAGGCGTGCCGAGATAAATTCATACTCGCCAGCTGGTGAAAATCCAGCCTGAGGAAAGGTTAGCCACCACCTCAGAACTGAAACCCACATCCAGCCCGGTAACGGGCTGCGGTGAAGCTGGGGGGATGAGATACCAGGCCACAACGAAAGGTGTTGGTTATAAGCCCCGAAATTCTGATGATTCTGGAAGCCGACGTTGTCTGTGTGACGGAAGGAAGCATTGCGCACCACCGTTAGTCCTATCTTTGGGACTTGGCAAGGTGATGTGAGTCCAGCGGGGTCTAATACCGTAGCATGGTAATGGATCGTCAGGAGCGATCCATCGATGCCGCCGCCAGCAGGGCGGGACATTATCAAATGGAGACTATGGGAACTCGGGAGACCCATCATGCTCTCCTTACAGGAGTAT
>JAYEFK010000051.1:6693-27830 GCA_034658575.1 Methanobacteriota archaeon | reverse complement strand
AGCAGTATATCAACGATCCCGGCAACAGTGGATCTGAAGTCCGGTAGCAAAAACACTCCAAGCAGCATCGAGATTCCAAGTGCAAGCCCGATCCGTTCCAGCGTCTCTTTCCATTGCGACATATATGCCGAACTTGTATGCCGATCTATAAAAAAGTGTCGCGATGCCGGGGGTGACACGACCCCGAATTTTGCTGCGAAGGGGTACAATTGGGATATTCAGTGAAATCTGTAATGGTCAATTGGATACACAACACCGCGGCTGACATAAACGACATCGGCAGGGGATACAACCGCAGAGAGCACAGAGGGACACAGAGGATCGGTTTAACAACTCTGTGCTCTATGTGTCCTCTGTGGTTAAATCCGGTGGCTTTTGCCGCTTGTGTGGGATCAATTCGACCACAACAATATTCAGTGAAATCGATTTGATTTTGTGGCAACCAAATTCGTGTAATTCGCGTTATTCGTTGCCATTCGCGAATGCGCAGCACCCCGCGCCGTCATACAGTACCGGCATCCCCGATAGCCGAAAGAAACGCATTTACACACTCAGAATCGATCCGGTCGCGCATCACAATGAGCGTATACGCCCCATCTCCGTGCGGAAATTCATGTATGACCAAAACACCATCCATATCAGACAGTTCATCTTCGGAAAGAGGGATTCCTGCAATATCTGCGATCCCGTTTTGCAGAGCATCGATTCCGGCGGCAACGCCAGTGTGAACCATCCGCACACGAAACGGCAGCATCTCTATGAGTCGGTTCACCTCATCGCACGCCGCCCCCGCGAATACGAGATCGTATGCAGCCGCATCCCCAAAGAGTGTGACCTCGACCATCTCTCCTGCTTCCATGATCTCGGTCTCGGGAAGGATCTCGATAAACCCGTCCGCGGATGCGAGCGCGGTGATTGCGCCTGAACTCTTGATCACAGGATACGCCATCCCCCGCACCAGCGCCACCGGCAGGAGTTGGTGCCTTCCTGCCGACTGGATCATTGATCCGAGTACAGCCTGCTGCGGTCTCGCTGCTACACCTGCAACGTAACCGAGAACATCGCGTATTCGCGGAGCTACCAGATAATAAAACATGCTCAGTGCCGATGTGGGGAAACCGGGAAGCCCTATGACTGGTTTTTCCATCTTCGCTATTATCATCGGCTTACCGGGCTTGATATTGATCCCGTGCGCGAGCACCTCGCCGCACTCCTCGAGGATGCGGGGCATGATATCTCCTGACCCGGCAGACGTGCTTCCGGATGTGAGGATCAGATCGCACTCTGAAATGGCTCTTCTGAGAACGTCCACCGTCTTTTTTTCGTCATCTGAAACGATCCCGTACGCAACCGGAGTTGCCCCGCATTCGCGCACCGCAGCAGATACCGTATGCGCGTTCACATCGTATACCTGTCCCGGACTCGTTTTTTCTCCCGCAGGGGCGAGTTCGTTGCCGGTCGAGATGATCCCGATGCGAAGCGAGCGAACCCGGACATGCGAGACTCCGATGGCTGCAAGAACACCGACCTCACGCGATCCGAGAAGCGTTCCTTTTGAAAGTACCCGTGTCCCGCCCCGGATGTCGGCTCCTGCCCTCATGACATTCTCGTATACGTGGACCGCCCTGTAAATCGAGACCGAAGACGAAGATTCGCCTTCCCTGGTGTACTCGACCATCACGACCGCATCAGCGCTCGCAGGAATCATCGCGCCTGTGGAGATCTCGGCAGCGGTGCCCTCAGAAATCGTAAGCGAGGGGACATCGCCGGCAGGGATCCTGCCAGTGAGCACAAGTTGTACCGGCTCTTCTTCCCGCGCCCTGTATGTGTCTGCCGCACGCACCGCGTAGCCATCCATGTCTGCACGGTCAAACGATGGTACATCAATAGGCGCGAAAACATCCTCTGCAAGGACGCTGTGGTATGCCAGATCGAGCGGCACGGTTTCGGTGCTGCTGCGGATGATTGATCTGAGTAGCTCCTCCGCTCTTCCGATCGGTATTAACTCGTGAAATTCCTTCCGGTTTTCCATTGTATGGAATAAGGGACTCCCAAACAAATAGGTTACCCCAATGTACACCCTGAAGCCCCAGACTTCCCAGCCCCGACTGAAATTCGGAAGCGTCCGCGGATGGCGGTCGGGTGTTTGACGAGCGATGACGGAGGTGGGCGGTCGAGAGTAGAGGGGCTACTGACTATGACTAAATCTCTTCAAAATATTTTTTAATTCTTTCTACAACGTGATTCGACTTAGTACTTTTATGATATATCTCGATAAATATTATCTTTTCACTATCTTGTATGTGTGCATAAATTATACGAAACCCGCTTCTACAACCTTTGCCTCTAAAATCTATAGACCTAAAATTTTTCACCTTATAGATTGGTGTTTTAACATTTGCTCCAAGGCCAGATATTTCAAAAGTCCCGGACGTATGATTGGGCAATGTTTTAGTTAATACTTTTTGAAATTTCTCAAAATCATTATTTAGTGATCTATATTTTTTAGATAATTTTTTCAATTCTTTGCGAAACTCTGGAACAGCCTCAAATTTAACATCCACCATCTATATCATCATATGTCCTTATTGATAGTTCCGAATCTCTGTAAAACACTAATTCATAATCAAGTTCCTCGAAATCTTCCGCTGTAATATAAGGGATGTCTTTATGCGAATGCTCACTTATTTGCGTAGCATTAAAACGGGAGTACTTATCTATGTTTTCATCAATAAAATTCAATTCCTCTTTGGCAATCTTTGATGTATTTGGTTCAACCGTCGAAAGATATTTTATCTTTTTATATACACCTTCAAACCATGTTTTTTCTTCTATTAATCCCTCTTCAACGAGTTCGTTTACAACGGCATCAAAATCACACGGTGCGGGACCAAACGGATATTTCAAGTAAGTTTCCCCTGTTAATTTTTCCTCGAACATCTCATAATAATTGAAATCAGCGAAATACAGAATTTTATATAGTACCGTTTTGCCTACGTTGTCAATGCTACCTGTTTTATGAATTACATAATGAAGAACTCGTTTGAATTTTTCTGTGTCAAACAATTCGGATGAATCATCGTAAGGCTCATTGGACGCCATAATATCCTCAACTTTCAACGTTGTCATCTCCTATCAATAGCTAATGTTACCATAATACTTAAAATCGACTGATGTCATCCCCAAAACCATATCATCCACACATCCATACCAACAAGGATATTGCAAGACCGCCTTATGAATCGCGTGTGTTCCAGGCATTCGCGATGTAGTCGCCATCCATGATACGAACCTGAGCGTCGATTTCATAAGTGTTCGTTAAGATCATCTGCGGTCAACCATGAATGTCCGTAATATGCTGGATAAAAATTGACTGCCCCTGCCAAACCCAATAATCTGCAACATTTAATAAACCTGTAATCTCATTGAAACCCGCATGACAACTACCACCATCACACTATCCGATCTCAACAAAATGCTCGAGAACGTGCTTGAACTGAAAGGCGTTACGATAGAGGGGGATATCGAGATCGAATTTGAGGGCGGAGGCACAGATCAGGAACTGATGCAGGTGGCGGGATATGAGCTCGCGCAGATCGTAGCGCGGTTAAATAACGTCGCAGGCACGATGGGTTTTCCGGCAGGGCAGGTGCTGCCCGCCATGCAGCAGATGACGCTACCCTCCCAGATACAGTCCCGGATCCCACAGGAGTTAATTCCAGCCTCCTTTGACGTTGCCCCGGTCTCTGAGTGGAAGCACGGGATCGAGGAGGTGACGCTCGGTAGAACATCCTCTGACGGCGGCACACGCAAAACGACGGTCACACTTGGCGGCGAACATGCGCTGCCGTTCTACTTCGATGCGCCGATGCCGAATCCGAATTACGTCTCGATCGATGTCTTTGACATGCCCATCGGAATGGCACGCGCTGTGCGCATGAACTACGAGGATGTGCTCGAAAGTCCGGCGGAGTGGGCAAAGAAGGTGGTCTCGAAGTTCGGCGCGGATATGGTCACGATTCACCTGATAAGCACGGATCCATCGATCAAGGACACATCTGCATCGGAGGCAGCGAAGGTGGTCGAGGATGTCTTGCAGGCTGTCGATGTCCCGCTCATCATCGGGGGTTCAGGAAATCCTGATAAGGATCCCGAGGTTCTCGAAAAAGCGGCAGAGGCGGCAGAGGGGGAGCGGTGCCTGATCGCGTCTGCAAACTTAAACATGGACTACCAGCGGATCGCAGCCGCGGCAAAGAAGTACGGTCACGCGATCCTCTCGTGGACGCAGCTCGAGATCAACGCGCAGAAGGAACTCAACCGCAAACTGATGAAACAGTGCGGCATCGAGCGTTGCGACATCGTGATGGATCCGACAACCGCGGCGCTTGGCTACGGTCTCGATTACGCATACTCAAACATCGAGCGCATCCGGCTCGCAGGGTTAATCGGCGACCAGGAACTGAACTTCCCGATGTCGTCAGGAACCACGAACGCATGGGGCGCAAGAGAGTCGTGGATGGCGGTCTCGCCACTCAAGGAGGATTCGGACTGGGGACCCCGCGAATACCGGGGACCGATCTGGGAGATTACAACTGGTTTAGCGCTTGCGCTTGCTGGTGTTGATCTCTTCATGATGATGCATCCGACATCGGTTCAGGTGCTAAAGTCTGTGACAGGCATGTTGCGCGGCAGTGACGGCGGCGCGGATGCCGCTGTGAACGCACCCGACTGGGTTGGGATGATGATTGAAGGGTGAAACTTCCGCGCGACACCTGTCTAAAAACCAGGTGATTTATCACCGCTGAGAAGTGCAGAGGGCGCAAGAGTTTTAAGACCATTTTCAATCATCAGCGGTTGATGAAATGGAGTGTGCAGCCCTGGTGAAAGAGGGCTGCACAGCCACATCCACGCGAACAGATTTAAAAATAGACGTGGTGATAACCATCATGAGGTCACATCGATATAAAGGAATTTGTGAATAGGATGTCACGTTCGTCTCACCGACACTGTGAATGTCCAGCCTGTCGGCTATTTTATCCCCGGGACATCAGGGTTGTCCCACTCACATAAAACCCGCTTCCGTGCGTGGGCGTCAACACCAGAAGACACGACAACCCCTCACGAATCAAAACCTTTATCCCACAGACATTAGAGACTGGTATACAATGAAACAGATCAGTGCTCCAAAGAGGATCTCAAGGATAAAATTTGGCTTAATCTCACCGCGGGAATACCGGAATATGAGCGTCACCAGAATTATCACGGCAGATACTTATGATGAGGATGGTTTTCCGATAGATATGGGGCTCATGGATCCCAGACTCGGCGTCATCGATCCGGGATTGCGATGCAAAACCTGCAACGGGAGGGCTGGGGAGTGCCCGGGTCATTTTGGGCACATAGAACTGGTGGCACCCTGTGTGCACGTCGGGTTTGCCAAGCAGATACGGAATCTACTCAGGAGTACATGCAGAAGTTGCAGCCGGCTGCTTCTGGATACAGGGCGGAAGAAAGAGCATATCGAGCATATCTCGACTCGGAGGAGTCAGGGGCAGACCATCGATTCGGTAGTTGACCAGGTCTTTGGCGAGGCAAGCAAGGTCGAAGTGTGCCCGTACTGCGGCGAGCACCAGCTGAAGATCACGTACGAAAAACCGACCACGTATTCTGAAGACGGGGACAAAATGCTTCCAAGTGATATCAGGAACTGGTTCGAGCACATACCGGATGAAGATCTCCCGGTCTTTGGCATGAATCCGGATAACGCGCGCCCTGAATGGATGATCCTGACGGTGCTGCCCGTGTCGCCAGTCACTGTGCGCCCGTCGATCACGCTCCAGACAGGGCAGCGAAGCGAGGACGATCTGACACACAAACTTGTTGATATTATCAGGATAAACCAGAGGTTCCAGGAGAATAAGGAAGCGGGCGCGCCGCAGTTGATCATCGAGGATCTCTGGGAACTCTTGCAGTACCATGTAACCACTTTTATGGACAACAGCGTCTCAGGGATACCTCCGGCAAGGCACAGGAGCGGAAGACCCTTGAAGACCTTGTCCCAGCGCCTGAAAGGGAAGGAAGGGAGGTTCAGGGGCAGTCTCTCTGGCAAGCGTGTCAATTTCAGCGGCAGGACTGTTATCTCGCCGGATCCCAACCTGTCGATCAATGAGGTCGGCATTCCTGAGGCGATTGCAAGCGAACTGACGCTCACGTTCAAGGTTGTGCCGAGAAACATCGAGGAGCTCAGGGAGTATGTGCGCCGCGGTCCTGCCAATCACCCGGGCGCGAACTACGTGCTCCGGACAGATGGACACAGACTGCGAATCAGCGATACGACCCGCGAAGAGATTGCGGATATGCTCGAATACGGATGGTTCGTGGATCGGCACCTTAAGGATGGTGATATCGTGCTCTTCAACAGGCAGCCGTCGCTTCACAAGATGAGCATCATGGCGCACGAGGTCAAGGTCATGCCCGGAAAGACTTTCCGGTTAAATCCAGCGGTCTGCCCGCCGTACAACGCTGATTTCGATGGCGATGAGATGAATCTCCATGTACAGCAGAACGAGGAGGCAAGGGCAGAGGCAGCGATACTGATGCGGGTTCAGGAGAACATCCTCTCGCCAAGATTTGGCGGTCCGATCATCGGTGGGATACACGACCACATAACAGGCATGTTCCTGTTGACGCGTGAGAAAGCGATTGATAAGAACAGCGCACTCGAGATCCTGCGGAAATCAGGGGTGCGCGACCTACCGCCGCCTGATCATATCGAGGATGGCGCCTCATACTGGACTGGAAAGCAGATATTCAGCCAGATTCTGCCCGCGGGACTAAACCTCGAATACGAGGCAGAGATATGTGTGGAATGTGATGAATGCAAGAAGGAGAACTGCCCGAACGATGCTTATGTCGTCATAAAGAATGGAGAACTGCTCTGTGGAACCATCGACGAGAAATCGATCGGCGCGTTCAAGGGAAAGATCGTAAACAAGGTTATCAGGGAGTTTGGACCTGCTGCCGGGGCAGCGTTTATTGACAATATGACAAACCTTGCGATCCGGGGCATCATGTATCACGGATTCAGTTTCGGAATCGATGATGAGGATATCTCCGACGTGGCGATCAAACAGATACAGGAGATCAATAAGGACGCGATGTACGGAAAGGAGAGTATCGCGAGTCTGATCGACAAGTATGAGCATAACGAGCTTGAGTCGCTTCCCGGGCGAAGCAGTGAAGAGACGCTTGAGCTTCGGATCATGCAGATTCTCGGAAAGGTTCGTGACGAGGCTGGCGACAAGGCAGGATTACATCTTGGTATCGACAACTCTGCGGTTGCGATGGCGGTTTCAGGAGCCCGTGGCTCGATGCTAAATCTTGCACAGATGGCTGCGTGTGTCGGACAGCAGTCGGTGCGGGGTGCCCGCATACGCCGGGGATACTCAGGTAGAACGCTTCCGCATTTCAAGAAAGGAGATCGCGGTGCAGAAGCGCATGGATTTGTACAGGCATCGTATAAGAGCGGACTCTCTCCGGTCGAGTACTTCTTCCACGCCATCGGTGGCAGGGAGGGTCTCGTAGACACTGCTGTCAGGACGTCCCAGTCAGGGTACCTCCAGCGGAGGATGGTGAACGCACTTCAGGATCTGGAGGCGCAGCATGACGGTACGGTCAGGGACACCCGTGGCGTGGTCGTACAGGCAAAATACGGCGAGGACGGTGTCGATCCCGCACGCGGTTTTGGGCGTGACCACATACAGAGAATCGTAAAGGACGTGATGGAGGCACCAGAATGACCGTAACAGCAGATAGTATCGAGAAGAGTGTAAGTGCGCTCTCATTGCCGCCAAAGATCAAGAATACCCTGCGAGAGGAGCTCCTAAATGTCAAACCGACCAGGAAACAACTGGATGAGATCATCGACCATGTTATGGGCGGGTATGCGGCTGCTTGCATCGAGCCGTGTGATCCGGTCGGTGTGGTCGCCGCGCAGTCGATAGGCGAACCCGGTACGCAGATGTCGCTTCCTGCTGACGAGGGTGTGATAGTCGATAGGGGCAACGGCATAGAGGTCGCCCGGATCGGTCCGCTTGTCGATGATCTGATCGAGCGGTTCGGCGGAGTCGAGGTGAACGGATCCGAGGTCTGTCTGACCGGTAACGGCTCTGCCGTCGACGCCGCAGGCGTTACGGCTGAGCAGAACAGGGCGGTTCTGCGTGTTCCAAGCCTGAACGGGTCCGGAAAGATCGTTTGGAAGTGGGTTCTTGAGTGCAGCCGCCACAGAAATGATGGGAAGCTTCTGGAGCTGACCACACGATCAGGAAGGAAGATCAGGGCAACCCCACATCATTCGTACGTGATACGAGAGGACGGGGTCATCAAACCGATAGCAGGCAGCAAACTACGAAATGGCGACCGGATACCTGTTGCGCGTCACATTCCTGATAGCCCAACAGCACAAACACATACCGCACTCGACCTGTCAGCATACCTGCCAAAGGAGGACTATTGGTACGGAAGCGAGCTTGAGAAAGCAGCGTGCGGCAACCCGTACACTGTGCCAGTCGCACACGAGCAGCTTGAAAACCACCTGATGGGAAACGTCTCGTTCGGAATAGAGGATGGGTTCGTGTATCCGGTGCAGAATCACGGAAACGCATGCATCCCGGAGTTCGTCCCACTGGACTTGCTCTTTGGTTGGTTCATCGGCGCATATCTCGCCGAAGGCTCAACAGCTCCCAATTACACAACAATTTCCAACATGGATTGCTGCTATCAGGAACTCGTCAGGGAGTTTGCATGTAGATGGAGCCTCTCGTTCAATGAGTATGACAATTATAGAGGATTTGCGCCCGGACACGACATCCACATCAACTCTTCGCTCTTGCGGCAGTTCCTTGTGACCGTGTGCGGTAAAGGAAGCCATTACAAAAAGGTTCCCGACTTTGCGTACGGCGCGCCCGATGAATTTATCGGAAGTCTCTTGCGCGGCTATTTTGATGGCGATGGCAACGTCTCAACAGAGCGCAAGGTGATACGCATAAGCTCATGCTCAGACGAGTTGCTCGATGGGATTGCGCTTCTGCTCGGAAGACTTGGGATACTCGCAACAAAGAAGAGCTCGGATCGTGAGTATCTGCTCTCCATATCATTCAGGTACGCGCAACTGTTCAGGGAGAAGGTGGGGTTCGGATTACAAAAAAAGATGGAAGCACTGGACGTCCTCTGCGCCCTATCCGAAGAAGATGGAAAACCTTACGACGCAATCGACATGGTCGCAGGGTTCGGAACCGTGCTTGAGGATATCGCAACCGGACTCGGGATTCCGGGACGGATTGTTCACTCGGCGACTCTACGCCAGTATATCGGGAGAAGGGCACTTCAGCGATTCAGGGACCGGTGCGCGATGGCAGCGGATGAGAAGGGAATCAAGATACCAAAGGAGCTTGCGAAACTCGATACCATGATCGATGAGGACGTTATCTGGGATGAGATCGTCTCGATTGAGTATCTTGATGCGCCCGGCGAGTATGTGTACGACTTCTCGGTTGACGGTCTCGAGACGTTCATAACGTCTGAGGGCGTGGTCACTCACAATACGATGAGGACGTTTCACTACGCTGGCGTCGCCGAGATCAACGTAACGCTCGGGCTCCCGAGGTTGATCGAGATCCTTGATGCGCGAAAGAACCCGAGTACACCGGTGATGACCGTGTACCTGAGAGACGGCGCAAGCAAGAAGAAAGCTCAGGATGTTGCATGGGAGATCCAGAAGACGATCATCGCAGACCTGGGCGGAATTATTACAGACCGTGCAAATTTGGTGATCTTAATCGAACTGGACGAGGATACCCTGTATGAGCGAGATCTGACACTATCCGATATCATCGAAAAACTCGAAGCCAAACTAAAGATCCCGATCGAGGTGGAGGGGTACACGCTCAAGCTCAGTCCAAAGGAGGCAAATCTTGGCTCCCTGGTGCAGCTTAGCAGGAATCTTAAGAAAGTATTGATCAAAGGAATTGAGGCGATCCCAAGGGTGGTTATACAGAAGGAAGGTCCTGAATACGTGCTCTATACCGAAGGCACGGCACTTCATGAGGTTTTCGATATCGAGGGCGTCGACCCTGCCCGAACGATCTCCAACCACCCAGGCGAGATGTGCGAGGTCTTCGGGATCGAGGCTGCCAGAAAATCGATCATGAAGGAGATCATGGAGACACTGCGCGAACAGGGATTAAACGTGGATGTAAAACACATCATGCTTGCAGCAGACATGATGACCTGCGATGGAGAGGTCAAGCAGATCGGAAGGCACGGGCTATCAGGCGAGAAGGCGAGCATTCTTGCCCGGGCTGCATTCGAGGTGACTGTGAATCACCTGATCGACGCTGGCATACGCGGTGACATCGATGAGTTAAGCGGCGTCACCGAGAACGTAATAGTAGGGCAGCCGATCAGTCTCGGAACCGGGGATGTGCATCTGGTTGCAAAGCCGCCTGCGTGAGTTTAGTTCTATTTCAGGTCCGTGCGACATTCTCGCTCCCACACTGTGGACAGGTGACCGGAATGAAGTTCGGATCTGCCTGGAATGTGAACCCACACACGCCGCATACGAAGTAGACCAGTGACTGATCAATATCGTCCATGGTAATTATTATTGCATGGTGGTATATAAATGTTGTTATCGGGGCAGGTGTTCATGACTCACCGCCTCACCCAAGCGTTTAATATATCCGGTGCCGCACCAACTTTCATGGAACCATGCAGGTCATGCTACAAACAATGTGGAACTATAAGATTGTGCAAGAACGACCCCCTGCCGCTCGGAGAGGTCAATTTCGAGTTGATGGAAGGATTCGAGTACTCGATGGCTGAATGGATGGCTTACCTGTGAATATGAATAAACGCAACATACTCTACCTGCTAACCGCTATAGTCCTGATTGCGGCGACCTACATGGTCTTCACGAGCCCAGCGATCAACCCAGGTGTTCGTCCACAGAACTGGAGCGATGATGAATGGCAAAACTATGTCCAGAGTTTCAGGATATTCTATTTCCATGTCCCGCTCGCATGGGTCGCATATCTGGCGTTCTTTCTGGTATTCGTAGCAAGCATCAGGTATCTCCAAACCTCGTATATAAAATGGGATGTCCTTGCGGCGTCTTCTGCTGGAATTGGCACTGTTTTCTGCGCCCTCAATCTTGTAAGCGGGATGATATGGGCAAGTAGCGCATGGACCGGCATCTACTGGGAGTGGACTCCGCGCCTTACCTTTCAACTCATCTTGCTCTTGCTGTATGCAGCGTATGTGATGCTACGGCGTGCGATGGGGTCAGAGAGCCGTGCACGCTCATCGGCGGTATTCGGAATCATTGCATTCGCGGCCGTGCCGATGAGTTACCTCTCGATCAAACTCTGGACTCCACGGTTGCATCCCGACCTGACAGGCGAAGGCGGCGGCATCGATAGCCCGATCATCGTGTACACGCTCCTCATTAATATATTTGCATACACATTAGTATACCTCTCGCTGCTCACCATCAGGATGGATAATGAACGCGCTCTATCATGAATCCGCATCTTCTCGTAATCCTTAATTACAACCGCGTTTAAGTCTCTACTATGCCAGTAATCACTCTCTATTATACCGATCTTGAGAATCTGATCGGGACGGATCGGGATACGATACTCGAGCGAATCCCGATGATCGGTGCCGACATCGAGCGCGTATATGACGATTACGTAGATATCGAGTTCTTTCCTGACCGCCCTGACCTCTACAGCGTCGAAGGCGTAGCCCGGGCTATGCGCGGGTTTCTCGATATAGAAGCAGGCATTCCCGAGTACGGGGTCGGACAGTCGGGGATTACGATCACATCCGACAGCGAGATCGGAAAGATACGCCCATATCTTGCCTGCGCAGTGGTAAAAGGCATCAAATTCACACCATATTCTATAGAGTCGCTGATGAGCCTGCAGGAGGATCTGCACTGGGGAATCGGGCGCAACCGCTCGAAGGTATCGATCGGCGTTCACGATCTTGACCGCGTGACCCCGCCGTTTGAGTACATCGCATCAGACCCAACCTTTAAATTCGTTCCTCTCGATTTCGATGTCCCGATGTCGATGGATGAGATTCTGGACAAGCATCCGAAAGGGGTCAAATTCGCACATCTCGTCGAAAAATTCGATAAATATCCTCTGATTCTCGATTCTCTTGGAAACGTGCTATCATTTCCACCGATCATCAACGGAACACTGACTCGCGTGAGAGGCGAGACTGAAGATCTGTTCATCGAGGTCACCGGCACGGACAAATCCGTATCTGTTGCATTAAACATCGTAACGACCGCACTTGCTGAACGCGGCGGGAAGATCGAGTCTGTGCGGATACAGACGCCCGAAACCGGATGCACGACGCCGAACCTCGATCACGTGACGCGCCGGATCGCGGTCAGTGACGCAAACGCCCTGCTTGGGATAGATATGAGCCGCGACCGGATCATGCAGTGCCTCAGGAGGATGCGCTTTGGAGCAGTACCACACCCCCTCTCAGACGATGTGATCGATGTGAGCGTGCCCGCATACCGGGCAGACATCATGCACGATTATGACATATTCGAGGATGTTGCGATCGGGTATGGGTACGAAAAGATCACGCCTCTGATTCCTGAGACGATGACCATCGGAGAAGAGCATCCCATGTCCTTTGCAAAGGCGGGTCTTCGCGATATCATGGTGGGTCTTGGTTTTTACGAGGTCATGCCGTTTACGCTAACAAGCGAGACCGTGCATTTCGAGAAGATGCAGAGACTGCCTACAAGCGCCACACAGGTCATGCACCCGATCACAATAGAGCAGACGATGCTGCGCACGACGATCCTTCCGAACCTGCTTGAGATACTCTCGTTTAACCAGCATCGGGAACTGCCGCAGCGCATCTTCGAGGTCGGGGATGTGGTCACGTTCGGTAGGAATGATATGCATCTTGCCGCGGTCGCAATCGACCCATACGCGAACTTCAGTGAGATCAGGTCAATAGTGGATGCTGTGATGCACGAACGGGTGGTTGCTTACGAGATCACCGAGTCGGATGATCCAGCGTTTATCGAGGGCAGGCGTGCAGACATTATTGTTGATGGCGGCAGGCGTGCTGGAGTCTTTGGGGAGATGCATCCCGGGGTGATACTGAACTTCGGGCTGGACCAGCCTGTCATCGGGTTTGAGATGTGGGAGCTGTGATGAACATGCTCAATGCCATGTAGGAACCACAAGATTTCTGTGTTAATCTTGTGTAATCGTAACTACTCAGGTACCTAAACCACTATCGGGGGACTTCACTGTGTAGGAACTACCGGGACATGGGGCGTACTGTAGCCAAACAGGGAATTTAACCGCAGAGTGCGCAGAGGGGCGCGGAGGAGGAATAACGGGCTAACCGCTCTGCGTTTCTCTGCGCCCTCCGCGGTTATTTTTCTTGCCAGAAAGTACAGAATCGCAATCGAGCGACCAATCAACATACCTGAGTAGTTACGTGTAATCTTATGGTTAAAATCCTAAAACCCACAGCTTATTGAGCAAGTACTATCATACCACCCAAGAGCCCCAATACTTTTGAAAGTCACATTACTACGCGGTAGGAAGTATGGCGTGGCGTCATTTTCCGAAACCAGATTAGTGATCCATCATCTGCGCTTGATCATATTGTGCCCAGTCGGTTTTAACCGGCTCTTTGCTATCGTATTCGAATGTTCCATCCCGGACACCCTTGATGATTTTTTTAAGTTCTTCTCCGCGCTGTTCAGGAGGCATAAGATGGAATCGACCAACAAGTATATAATCATAGTGGTACATACGTCCATATAATGTGTAGCATAAGCAATGTTTCCACGACGATCGTATGTAGAAATACGATCGTGTCAAGCGCATTGATCAGAGCATTCTATGGTGGCACGTGGTCGAATTTGCAGAGGTGGGTTGCGGAGTGATGGGGCAGTTGGTTGGATAATAATGTCCCAAAGCCCACGGGCACCCATACAAACATATTTATTACATCAACCACCCGTATCAAAGAAATCTAAAACGAGGACTATTTATGATCAAAGACGGACGATTCATACTCGACGGCATGGAGAACGTGGTGATCAACATCGGCAAGGTCACCACCGAGGAGGAGCTTTCCGAAGAAGAATGGGAACCAATGGGACCCACTCCGAAACCGGGAATCCTCTCGCTTCGGAGATGGGACCACCGCCTGCTCAAGGATTTTCCGCCGTCTTACGCGCCGATATGTGACATGTGCTGTCTCTGCACTTATGGAAAGTGCGATCTCACAGGAGGGCGCAAGGGCGCGTGCGGAATCGGTATCGAAGCGCAGCAGGCGCGAATGGTACTGATCGCATGCTGCATCGGAACTGCCGCGCACGCGGGGCATGCGAATCACGTACTGCACGAACTTATCAGATGGCACGGCAGGGATCATCCGATCGACATGGGACCCTACATCGATGTTGAGGCACCGATCATCAGAACCGTCGTCGGCACGAGACCAAAGACCTTAGGCGACCTCGAAGATGTGCTTGGATATGTAAACCAGCAACTGGTTCACGCGCTCTCATCTGCACACACCGGGCAGGAAGGGTCGCACATCGATTTTGAGTCGAAGGCGCTGCACATCTCGATGATCGACAACCTTGCAAAGGAGGTTGCTGACATCGCGCAGATCGCTGGATTCGATTTCCCGAGAGGCGACCCCGATGCTGCGCTCGTCGAGTTCGGATTCGGCGCGGTTGACAGATCAAAGCCCGTTATCGTATTCATCGGGCACTATCCGGCGGTGAGCGTTGCGACCATCGACTACATCGAGGAACGCGATCTTTCAGACAAGATTGAGGTCTGCGGAATGTGCTGCACCGCAATTGAGACGAGCAGGTACCGCGCATCCACGAAGGTCGTGGGACCGCTCTCGATGCAAAACTTCTTTGTGCGCTCAGGAATCGCCGATTTGATCGTTTTAGACGAGCAGTGCGTCAGAACGGATCTCCTGGAGGAGGCACAGAAGACAGGCGCGCCACTGATTCTTACGACTGACAAGATATGCTACAACCTGCCAGATGTGACTGATCGCAATCCTGACGATGTCGTATCAGATCTTCTGAACGGCGCGTCAGGGGTTCTGATATCAGATCCGCTCATAGCAGCTGAGGTAATCACAAAGACCGTTCTTGAGATCAAACCAAAGAGGGACAAGCTCAATCATCTGCCAGAACTCGACGAAGTGCAGAAGCTTGCGGAGGAGTGCGTCAAATGCGGCTGGTGCGACCGCGCGTGTCCGAACAGTCTTCCTGTCCGCGACGCAATGGTTGCTGCAAAGGAGGGCGATCTCTCCAAACTGTCCGACCTCTTTAGCCCGTGCATGAGTTGCGGCAGGTGCGAATCCGAATGCAAGAAAGACCTTCCGATCATCAGCATGATTCTTAAGTCCGCGCAGGAGATCGCATTCGGCGAGACCTACACCATGCGGGCAGGAAGAGGTCCCGTGCTCGATACCGAGGTTCGGAAGGTGGGCGCTCCGCTTGTGTTAGGAGAGATTCCGGGAATAGTTGCACTTGTCGGGTGCAGCAACTTCCCCAACGGCGAGGTCGAGGTTGCGCTGATCGCAGAGGAGTTTGCGCGCCGCAACTACATAGTCGTTGCAACGGGATGCTCAGCAATGGCAATAGCGATGTACAAGTGCGAGGACGGGCAGACGCTTTATGAAAAATACCCTGGTGCATTTGATGCAGGCGGCATTGTCAACATCGGCTCGTGCGTTTCGAACGCTCATGTCATCGGTGCTGCAATAAAGGTTGCCGCGATCTTTGCCCGCATTCCGCTGCGAGGAAACTTCGAGGAGATTGCTGACTACATCTTGAACAAGGTTGGAGCCTGTGGTGTTGCGTGGGGTGCGATGAGCCAGAAAGCGGCATCCATCGGAACCGGCACCAACAGGTGGGGCATTCCGGTGATTCTTGGTCCGCACGGATCAAAGTACAGACGGGCATTGGTGAGCAACAAGGAGTTGAGCGAGTGGGAACTCTACGACAAACGAACTGGCGAGGTAGCTCCCGGCGAACCCGCCCCCGAACATCTGGCGTATCCGGCAGAGACGATGGAAGAGGCGATCGTCCTGATTGCGAAGTTCTGCATCAGACCGAGCGACAACGCGAAAGGAAGACAGATCAAACTCTTAAACTACGTGGATCTGCACAAGAAGTACATGGGATCGCTTCCGCCTGACCTGCATCTATTCATCAGGAAGACAGCGGACATCCCGATCACGATGAAGGCTGAGATCATGGAGCATCTGGAAAAGGTCGACTGGAAGCCCCGAAAGGCAGTAGGCAATCCGAGCAGGCAGGGATTGGAGGTGGATGTATGACGAGCGCGTATCAGTTCGCAAATGTCCCTGGCGTACACGTTGGAAAGGTCGGAACCTCTGCAACCGTTGCAGCAGCGATCAAGAAAGCCAGGCGACCGGTTCTCATCGTCGGAAGCGAGCTAACGAATCTTGACTGGGCTCTTGCCCTTGCAAAGGAGCAGGATATTCCGGTCGTTGCAACAGCGCACGTTGCAGGCGTGATGATAGAGAAGGGAGTTACTCCTGACCGGGTGCTGGGCGCAATTGAGATCACAAATCTCCTGCAGAGTCCGGAGTGGAACGGGATTCGAGGTGAAGGGCAGCACGATCTTGCGATCTTCGTGGATGTTCTGTACTACCTGGAGGCGCAGGTGCTCTCGACGCTCAAGCACTTTGCACCGTACATCAAGACGATATCGCTGACACGGGGGCACCAGCCGAATGCTGACCAGTCGCTTCCGAATCTGAGCGAGAAGAAGCTTGCTGCATTTCTCGCGGAGGTTATGGGAGCGCTTGCGGAGTCGTGAGTGGTTAGATGGGCGAAGGTACGGCTGCGCAAGGGTGGATGACCGCAAAAACTTGAATAACAATTAAGTTTTGGCGAAATCTATAAATCAACGGAGGACATCAAGGGTAAACATGACTGCAGAAATTGTGATTATGAATAAAACTGCGGTTGCGCTTGCAACTGACAGTGCAGTCACAATCGAGCGGATCGGAGATAGGAAAGTTTATAATTCAGCGAATAAACTTTTTACTTTATCTAAATACCATCCCGTTGGCATAATGCTTTACGGAAGTGCTGAGTTCATGGGCATTCCGTGGGAATCTATCATCAAGATTTATAGAAGTGATTTGGGAACGCATAAATTTAGTACATTGAAAGAATGTGCTAATAACTTTATAGATTTCTTGGACAACGGCAACCCACTGTTTCCGAACTCTGAACAGGAAGAGTATTTACGCGGTACTATCTTCAGATATTTTTATCAGATCAGGGACAAAATTTTTGAGGAAGTTCGATCAACTATCGATGACGAAGGGGGAATTGAGGACAGTCAGATTGAGCAAATAACATTCGAGGTTATAGAGCGACATTATAACCTATGGAATACATCTGATCTGCTGCCGTCAATCCCAAAAACACATATTAAAGATATTATAAAGAAATACGCATCCAGTATTGACAAGGCGAAAAATGAAATGTTTGGGGAGTTGCCGATATCCAAGAAATCTTCGGAACAATTGAACGATATAAGTGCAAGTCTCTTTTCAAAAGATCTCTTTTCGTCATCAGCATCAGGAATTGTGATTGCTGGCTTTGGGGAAAAGGATGTATTTCCCGTTCTTAAATCGTTCTCATTGGAGGGAATAGTAAATGACAGACTGAAATATCGGGAAGATCATAGGGCTGAGATTAACTCTATCAGTTCTGCATCAATTTCTGCTTTCGCTCAACAGGAGATGGTAATGGCTTTCATGAATGGTATTGACCCTTCTTACAGTGAGTGTAGTGAGAACTATTTAGATGGAATATTTGATAAATATCCTGAAGTTATTGTTAAGCGAATCCCAAACTTAAGCGAAAGCGAAAGAAAGGGTATCAGAGAAACCCTGAAACAAGAAAGCAATAGATTATTCAAGGACTACTGCGAGTGGGGGCGCAACTATAGAAGGCAAAATCACGTAAATCCCATCATAAATATGGTCGCTGTGCTTCCGAAGGATGAACTTGCAGTAATGGCAGAATCTTTTGTACACCTGACTTCGTTCAAGCGAAAAATCACAATGGGTGCTGAAACAGTTAGCGAACCCATCGATGTTGCGGTAATCTCGAAAGGGGATGGGTTTGTTTGGATCAAGAGAAAGCATTACTTTAAGCCCGAATTAAACCCCCATTTCTTTTCTAATTATTATAGGGAGGATAACAATGAAAAAGAATAACGAAAAAGAGCACGTGTACCGCTCGATGAGAGAATTCGAGGAAAGATTTTTCCCAAAATCTTTAGAAGATCGGCTCTTTGAAACTGAAACAGACCCTGCAAAACTGGGTATCGCGCTGGCAAGAGAATCTCTAAGAAGGATCGAATCGCAGTTGACATGACATTGGAGTACCGCCTGCTAATGATACCGTGGTGGTAAAGCAAGTACTGTCAGCGATACATTGCATACGGATGGATCAGTCCCACATGTGTTACTGCATGCAGAGGCGGCGCGATGATGTATGGGGTGGCTGAGAAGCAGAAGGGGAAGAAGACGGCGAAGAAATGGTAGTGGTGGAAGGAGGGTCGCAACCTCTGCAACCGTTGCAGCAGCGATCAAGAAAGCCAGGCGACCGGTTCTCATCGTCGGAAGCGAGCTAACGAATCTTGACTGGGCTCTTGCCCTTGCAAAGGAGCAGGATATTCCGGTCGTTGCAACAGCGCACGTTGCAGGCGTGATGATAGAGAAGGGAGTTACTCCTGACCGGGTGCTGGGCGCAATTGAGATCACAAATCTCCTGCAGAGTCCGGAGTGGAACGGGATTCGAGGTGAAGGGCAGCACGATCTTGCGATCTTCGTGGATGTTCTGTACTACCTGGAGGCGCAGGTGCTCTCGACGCTCAAGCACTTTGCACCGTACATCAAGACGATATCGCTGACACGGGGGCACCAGCCGAATGCTGACCAGTCGCTTCCGAATCTGAGCGAGAAGAAGCTTGCTGCATTTCTCGCGGAGGTTATGGGCGAGCTTGCGGAGTCGTGAGTGGTTAGATGGGCGGGTGGGACCGTCCTCGGGGCACATCTATCTATGTCGGTTTGTGGATAGTGTGGCGCACAAGTGTATGCCCTCTCGTGGATTCGGAGCGAATTGTTCCTGAGCGTGTTGCCGCGTGCAGGATGAGATCCTTGAGATGGTGGTGGATATGCCTCGGATCAACTGTTGTCTCCTTCGGAAGCCCCACAAACTCGACGAGCACGGCATCTTCGTAGTCTGAAAGTATCTTTTCAGTCTCCTCTGGCGTTGGTGAGTACGGCGGGCAGGAGAGGTGCTTGCCGTACGCATTGCACCCGTATCTGCATTTGAGCCGCACCCATGCTGCAGTTCTGGCATGAGTATACTTAGTTCTTTAATCCGGATCACCCCGGTTGTTCCGGATTATTATTACGGCTATGGCGACTTGTTCAAAGTTCTGATCGGTTGGGATGTGACTTCCTCCCCGCATCAAGATACGGGGCTTCCTGCTTCAACCACGGGGGTTTCATGTCCACAGGCGTTAATTCGACACAGTCCGTGCCTACATAACGGATCACCTGAAGTGATCCGTCGATGCCACTGCCAGCAGGGCAGGGCATTACAGGTGTTTTAGTTCGTGCTCTTGCGACTTTACACGTGACAGAGCCATACGTTCACGCGACCAATCGAGTCTACCCAACGAACGTAGTGATAGCGACGATGGCATTGTATTTAAGTCGTATGGTGCGGCATTCATCCCCGCTAATGCCCCGCCCTGCTGGCGGTGGCATCGATGCGTTCCGCAAGAGCGCATTACAAGTAGCGGGGTCTTCTGCCGCGGAGATTATAAAACATGCCTGCCAACTCCATACTATGGAGCGCGTACTTTGGTGGCTGATTGCCGGCACGAAAGGCGGAGTTAACCGTGCCAGAATGATCAATGCGCTGCGTGACCGCCCATACAATGCCAACCAGTTGTCAGAGGTGCTGGAACTGGACTACAAGACGATAAGACATCATCTGAAGGTTCTTTCCGAGAACAGCGTGGTCACATCCACAGGAAACGGCTATGGCACGATGTATTTCCTATCTCATGCGATGGAGGGGGATTACGCGCTATTTGAAGAGATTTGGGAGAAAGTTGGGAATAAATTCAAGTGAGGAGGCGATAACATGCAACTATCTATGTACGATCCGGTTTTTATAATGAATGTCAAGACGGTTATGACCACGGCAAACGTAGTGCTGCTGGTTCTATTGATGGCTATTTATATCCAAAGTTACGCACGGATCAAATCGAAGTTCACGCTGGGTTTGATGATATTTGGGTCCCTCCTGCTCCTACAGGCGGTCACATCGACTCCATGCATACATGCTGCTGCATGTGGGCGTCGGATGTGCGTAATCGGACCGCTTGACGTGATACCAGACATACTCCAGTTTATGGCGCTGCTGGTGCTTGTGTACCTCAGTTCGGACTGAATTTGGGTACGATTCTGGCGAGATTTGGATATAATTCTGGAATAATTATATATATGCACGACCACTGATTGAGTATTGCCCATACGGGCTAAACTCAAACAAGGTGAAAACAAAATGAAGACAAGAACAATGACTGGAATCCTGATCGTTGCACTGGTCGCGCTCTCTATAGGAGTCGCTGCTGCCCAGTACGGTCAGGGTAGCGGCGCTGGCGGTGCCCAATATGTAGATACCGACGGCGATGGAATATGTGACAATATCGGCAACTGTACGGGATTCGTGGACGCTGATGGCGATGGCGTCTGCGACAATCTCGGCGACTGCGGACGTGGATGCGGATGCGGCGGCATGGAGTTTGTCGATGAAGATGGTGACGGCGTCTGTGACAACATTGGCATCAACGGCAGAGACTCTGATGGCGACGGTATCCCGAACGGACAGGACGGCGATTACGAGCCGCTGCGAGACGGAAGCGGTCGCGGTAATGGCGGAGCTGACAAAGGGCGTAATCGATAAGTCTGTACTGTGTGCG
>JAYEFK010000051.1:0-6593 GCA_034658575.1 Methanobacteriota archaeon | reverse complement strand
AGAGACTCTGATGGCGACGGTATCCCGAACGGACAGGACGGCGATTACGAGCCGCTGCGAGACGGAAGCGGTCGCGGTAATGGCGGAGCTGACAAAGGGCGTAATCGATAAGTCTGTACTGTGTGCGCGGAACTACCGCGCACTCTTTTATTTTTTTAAAGATCAAAAATCTTTTAAACACTGAATCACGATTAGACACTGGAGATAGGGTATGAAACGAAATACAATCTATCTATTAGTCCTTTGCATCGCTTTATCTGTGATACTCATCTGCATGCCAGCTATGGCAAAAGGTGACGGGGGAGGAGGTGATGGCAGTGGCATGTGTGGCGGCAGAAACATGGACATATCGCCTATCTCAACCGGGCTATTATCGTTAAAATTCATTCTTGGAGGGATTGCTGCACTGTCGGGACTCATCCTCCTGAGAACGATCAAAATCAATCGGAACATCCGGACACTCCTGATGTGCGCCGTCTTTGTACTGTTTGGCGTGCTGGTGATCATACACCAGCCAAGCCCGCTGCGGGCAGTGGTGGACTCGGTAACGGCTCTCGCAACTGGCGGTACGATCACGCTTAAGAAAGCAACGATGCTCGCATTTATCGGCGGCTTGTCTGTCATCGGAGCGAAACTGTTCTGCGGGTGGGTATGCCCGTTTGGGGCATTGCAAGAGATCGTAAACAGGATTCCGGTGCCAGCCGGGAAGAAGATCAAGTTGCCATTTAAGATCACAAATGGCATCCGGATTTCGATCTTTGTTATTAGTTTAGTTATGGTTATCGGAACAGGTTGCGATCTTTACACATACCAGAATATCTTAAACCCGTTTGAGCTATTCGACTGGCATTTCGAAGCGGTGCTGGCAGTTCTGGTTGGCGCGGTTCTGATCGCATCAGCATTTGTGTACCGCCCGTTCTGCTATCTCGTGTGCCCAGTCGGGCTCCTGACGTGGCTGCTTGAGCACGTAAGCATATTCCGTGTGCGTCTTGATAGGGAGAAGTGCAACGACTGCAAGAAATGCATTTTAAAGTCGCCATGCCCGTCTGTCAAAGCGATAATAGATGGCGACACGGTGCGACCCGACTGCTTTGCCTGCGGAGTGTGCATCGATGCATGTCCAAAAAACGCGCTCGAGTTCGGAATCTGGAAAAAAGCGAAGGCATGAAGAACGTACGGCGGGTTTTATCTCCCGCGATACTTCTGCAGCAGCCTCGTTACCGCACGCACATCGCTTCCCTGCTGTCTGGCATCATCGAGACACGCCTGATACAGTTGATCGGTCAGGATACTTGGCATTGACTTGCACATCTGGGCATGAAGTGTGAGATCAAAGCACCGCGCCTCGCTCTCGGTCAGTTTCAGTGCCTTGTATTCACCGGTATGCGTAATAAACGTCGGGTTCTCCGAATCATCCGTTTTTAGCACGAGATCTGCAAGATGAGTCTCCGGGATCGGCTCTGCGATGCTTATGAAAACATCATCCAGGAACGTATCCTCGATTAAGTCCTTTGTCAACTGGTAATCCTCGGCAGTCTCGCCCGGATAGCCGACTATGAAGCTTCCTGCAACCTTCACGCCGCACTGCTGCGCAAGCTCGATCGCATAAACGTTCTTCTCCGCATCAACCCCTTTCCGCATCTCTTTGAGCATCTTGTCGCTTCCTGACTCGATCCCGTAATAGACCCAGCCCATCGTGAAGTCGTGGATCGCATGGAGCATCTCCTCATTGACATAATCGACCCTGATGTCGGGAACCGAGACGTTTCTGCCACCCATCACCTCTGCAATCGCTTGCAGCAGTTCGATGAATGCGCTCACATTGACCGATTTTTCATGCTGGTCGTACTGGTACAGCGAACTCGTTCCGCCACTGATCGCGATTCTTCGGACGCCGCGCCGCTTAAACTCCTTTATCTCCGCGATGATATCCGCAATCTCCCGGCTCCGAATCTTCCTTCCAAAGAACTTCGGGACCTGACAGAAGCCACAGGCTCCGATGCAGCCCCTGTGCGTCTCGATATACACATTCGCGCCCCTGATACTCTGGTCGCTGATGTCATCAGGTATCAGCGGCATCGGTCTCTTAAGTTTTGCAGGCACTGGCTCAGTCCGGATGATCTCGCCATCGTTTCTGAATGCGATTCCGGAGATATCTTCCGAAACTCCGCTCTCGAGCAGTTCAACCGTTGACTCCTCGCCTTCCCCGACAATAACGCCGTCCACATCCAGTTCTCCAAGAATGATGTCAGGATATGCGCTGATCGGACCGCCGACATAAATCGGTTTGCTGCTCTGTTTTGCGAAGTTCCTGATCCCGCTGTCAAGGAGGTGGAGTGTCGAGTATAGGCTCAGTAAGATTATGTCTGTGTCTGCGCTGACGTCCGTATTTTTGGTGAGCGTCACATTGAATCCTGCATCCACAAGAACTCCACCGATCACCATCGAGCCATACGTGTAGAGTTCAGGGGAGACGATTGTGATCTTCATGGTTTGTTAATCTGGGTGCGGTCATGGTATATCAGTTTTAACCCCCTCCAGCCGCTTCGCCACCTCATCGACCTCCCTGATCAGTTCATCTTCAGTTGGCAGGTACAGCTTATACTTCGAAGCAAATATCTGTGTATTGCCCTCAGGCAGCGTATAACGGGCGATCGTCTCTTTTTTGTCGTGTTCATCATCAAGGCGCATCAGCAGGGTGTAATGGGACCAGCTCAATTTGCCAGACAGTGTCTGGCAATTCTGAAAGCTCTGGTAGAACTGTTTCATATTCTGCAAATTCTGGCGGGAAAACCCCCTGCCGAATTCTACCGTTAACCGCTCAGAGAGTATCTTCAATGTTTCTTCTCCGTATTCTGCACGGGCGCGTCCATGCTGCTCATCCTCAACGATCAGGTGACCAATCTCGAAATAAGCGTGAACCATTACCATATTCACCGCACGGGAAACACTGCTTTGTGCTTCAAGCAGAACTCGCCGGATCTGGTCGTACAGAGGCGGAGCCAACTCGCTCATCCGCGTTCTCCCTCCAGGAGCTTCGCCACACCCTCAGCTATCCGCGCTTCCAGTTCCCGCGCCTCAATGTTGGGAACCCCGCCGATCACCATCGAGCCATACGTGTAGAGGTCAGGGGAGACGATCGTGATCTTCATGGTTTGTTAATCTGGGTGCGGTCATGTATATCTGTTTTTACTGTGATCAGAAAACCCACGCGCTGGCTAAAGCGACCTAAAAAAATAAAAAGAGGGGAAGGAATCTGCAGGGCTGCCCAGAATCGTGTAGGGCTGTGCAAGTCCTTGATATGCACATCAGCCCCGCATATATAAATCACTAATCCAAGAGCGGAGTGAAAGTGAACGCGCCCACTGATGGACTTGCCACACACCACACCAAAGATTTTATATCCTGACCGGACAAATCACCACCTCCCAACATCTGGAGGATTTAAATGACAGAAACCAATATGAGGGATCGTTTTTTACCGCGCTGAAAAACTCAGTGGCGTACACGTGCGCATCTTCGATACCACGCTGCGTGACGGTGAGCAGACGCCTGGCGTATCGCTCTCTCTCGAAGAGAAACTCAGAATCGCTACGCAACTGGACAAACTCGGCGTCGATATCATGGAAGCAGGCTTCCCGATCGCATCGGCAGGCGAGAAGGAAGCGGTCTTGAGAATCGTGAAAGCCGGACTGGACGCACAGATATGCGGGCTATCACGAGTGATAAAGGCTGACATTGATGCGTGTCTCGACTGCGATGTCGGCATGGTGCATACATTCGTATCCACCTCCGACGTCCAGCGGATACACACCATCGGCAAGTCGAGAGAAGAGGTCGTGGATCTTGCAGTCGATGCGGTGCAGTACATCAAGGATCACGGCAGGGCATGCATGTTCTCCGCGATGGACGCAACACGGACCGATGTGGACTACTTAATCGAGATATGCAAAGCCGTCGAGGCGGTGGGCTGCGATGTCATCAACGTCCCCGACACCGTGGGCGTGATGGTGCCGTCTGCGATGTACCGGCTGATCAAAGAGATCAAGAGGTCGGTGTCACTGCCGCTCGATGTGCACTGCCACAACGACTACGGACTTGCGGTTGCAAACAGCATCGCAGCAGTCGAAGCAGGTGCCACCCAGGTTCAGGTAACGATCAACGGGCTTGGAGAGCGCGCAGGAAACGCGGATCTTGCAGAGACCGTGATGATCCTGCACACAATAGAGGGCGCAAGAACGAACGTTATGACCGAATACCTCTTCGAGACCTCGCGCATGGTCGAGCAGTGCACCGGCGTTCGGATTTCGCAGTTGATGCCAGTGGTTGGCGAGAATGCGTTTGCGCATGAATCAGGCATCCACACGCACGGCGTTCTCGTACGCACCGACACATTCGAGCCCGGGGTGATGACGCCGGAGATGGTCGGGCAGAAGCGCAGGATTGTTCTCGGGAAACATGCCGGGAAACATGCTGTGAAACTGGCGATCGAGTCGGCAGGGTTCGTGACAAGTGCAGAGCAACTGGCAGAGATACTCAGGCGGATCAAGGAACTTGGAGACAAGGGAAAACGGGTCACCGATGCAGACCTCTACGCCATCACCGAGTCCGTTCTCGGGGAGGTCTCTGGAAAAGAGCAGTTCATCGATCTAATGGAGGTTTCGGTGATGACCGGGAATATCATCACGTCGACTGCGTCTGTGAAGGCGATTGTCGGCGGAGAGATGAAGGTTGTGGCAAACATAGGCGTCGGTCCGGTGGATGCTGCCTTAAATGCCGTGAAAACCCTGCTCGGCGAAGGGGCAAAGGTGTGCCTGCACGATTTCAAGCTCGAAGCGATCTCGGGCGGCTCTGACGCGCTTGCAGAGGTGACGGTTGCGGTGGAGGATGAGAAAGGCAGGATCGTGAGCGCGGGTGCAGCGAGAGAAGATATTGTGCTGGCATCGGTCGAGGCGCTTGTGAATGCGATCAACCGGCTGATTATGGTGCGGGGAAAGGTGTGATATGTCCGGAGGGGGTGATAATTCCCCCTCCCGGCATCTCTACATCCCCGGTTCAGATAGTAGCTCCTCTGACAATCTCGCACGCTTCAGGGACTGTCACAAAATGACTTGATTTGGCTAAACATCCTTAAAGCAGCCACTTCCAGAGCGGAACAAAACCAACCGTGAAGCCCTCGAACTCCTCCTCGTCATCATAATCCCATGTGATCACAGAGAGGTTGCTGCAATCCAGCTCCTTTGATGCCTTGATGAGTGATTTTATCTCCCGATCCTTTGTGTATGGGTTAGAAACATCGTAGCATACCTGCATCAACTGCGTGACCTCTGAGCCTTCTGCAAGAACGAAATCCACCTCGCGTCCGTACGTATCTTTCCAGTAGAACACTTCGAGGAGGGGGTTCCAGTAGTTCTTTCGTCTCAACAACTCTATTGCAACCACATTTTCTATTCGCCTTCCCACATCTTCCAGCCCGTGCAGCGTTACAAAGCCAAGGTCGATCAAGTATATCTTTGGTATGCTCCCTTCAACCTCCCTCACACCTTTTCCGTACTTTTTGAGAAGGAAAATAAAATTTATGTCTTCCAGATATGAGAAATATTCGTAGACCTTTGTCTTGCTCAGCGACACGCCTGCCGACTGCAGGTAATTATGCAATTTCCGGACAGACAACTCCCGTGCAAAGTTTCGTATCAGGGACTTTATCATGAATTTTAAGGCAGATATTTTCTCTATACCATACCTCTCCACCAGATCTCGGTAGATTATCAAGTCTACATATTCTTGCAGTGTTCTCAACCTGATCATCCGGTCGTATTGCAGAAGTTCAGGAAACCCGCCTGATTGCAGATACTCATCAAGGTATCGCCTCAGAGCACCTCTTTCCGATTCGATAAGCGGGGAACTGGGTGTGAAATCCAATGTATGCAAAAATTCCCTGAATGAGAGCGTGAACAGGTTAAAGGATAATGTCCGCCCCCGAAGGCTCGTGGCAATCTCTTTTGAAAGCAGTTTTGATGAGGAGCCGGTAAGAAAGATCCTAACCTCCTTTTTTTCAGTCAGCCGCCTGACAAAACGCTCCCAGCCATCGATCAGTTGTATCTCGTCAAAGAAGAGATACAGTGTCTCTGCGTCCGGATTTATCTTGTAGTATAGTTCAATGATCCTGGAAAGATCGTTTGCAGATATGTCACTTATTCTCTCATCTTCGAAGTTTATGTAGAATATCCGCTTTTTTTCAAGTCCCTGCCCCATCAGTTCCCGGATCGTCTGAAAGAGGTAGTATGTTTTTCCCACACGCCTCAAACCTACCACTGTTATCACTTTGTCGGTGTCCACTGGAACGGACAACTCTCTTTTGAATAATCGGGGGAGTGGTTCTTTGTAGATACGCGGCAGAAGACCCCGCTACTTGTAATGCGCTCTTGCGGAACGCATCGATGCCACCGCCAGCAGGACAGGGCATTAGCGGGGATGAATGCCGCAGACTGGTTGTTTTGGCTTCCATAAACTATATATGCTCTTTCAACTAATATAAGTATTGTGCCAAGACGTACTTTCAAATACCGGATGTATCCAACCAAAAAACAAAC
>JAYEFK010000050.1:0-2200 GCA_034658575.1 Methanobacteriota archaeon | reverse complement strand
CCAGGTTAACATCCCCGGATAGATTAACTATATGATAGATGCTTCTGCTAATTACGAAGAGTGACCATCAGCGAGGACCCAACGATGACCCAAAACTACAAAGACTGGTTTCCGTATCCATCCTTCCGCCCGCATCAGGACACGATGCTTGACCGGGTGCAGGAGGTCGTATGTACCGGCGAGCACCGGGTCCTGATGATCGATGCGCCGACCGGTAGTGGAAAGACGAGCATCATCGCGTCACTGCTCGCAAACCGCGGCGGAAACAAGATCGTTGTCGCGCTCCGGACCGTGAGCCAGATCGGGGTCTACTTAGGCGAGATCAAAAAGATCAGGGAGAACACGGATCACGTTCCAAAGGTCGCATACCTCGTTGGGAAGCACAAGATGTGCAAACTCGCAGGCGAATTCGAGAACGTGTACGCAGGATGCGATCTCTTGAAGGTTTTCACGATGGACTTCCTCGAGGCGAAACTGGACGAGAAGATCAAACAGAACAACCGGACAGCGCAGGAGTATAATGTCTACGATCCGGGTACCGATCCGTCTATTGAAGCAGCCATAAGGGATGAGACTCCGGGATATCGCACATTCTGCCCTCATTATCTTTATTCGAAGGAAGTGTACACCGTCGAGGGTTTAAAGAATTTCAGACCATCGAAACAGGCGAGAAAGGACAGCGAGGCGATTCTATGGGAGATCCTGTATCCTGAAGAACTGCAGAAGCGGTGTACGCATACATGTCCGTATGAAGTGATGGCGATCGGAGCGAAGAATGCCGACATCATCATCTTAAATTACAACCACGTATTCGACGACACGATGCGGGATGCTCTCTTCGACTGGCTTGAGATAAACCCGGAAAACGCGATTCTCCTCGTGGATGAGGCGCACAATCTCGGAGACACCGTCAGAAACATCAACAGCGACATCATCACCACGTACATCGTCGATAAGGCGATCACCGAGGTGAACCAGTTGCCAGGGGATCGGGGTGAAGTCCGGTCTGCAAAAGAGGTTCTTTTCCGAATACAGACGTATATGGGGAGAACGCTCGATCGCTGGCAGAACAAAACCCAGACAGAGGCGTGGTTCGATCCGGGGATGTTTGCGGACTTCGTATACGCGGGCGGCGGACTGGCGCGGGATGATGAACAGACGGTGGCTGACATGCTGAAGCTTGCGCAGAAGATCAAAAAGCGAAAACAGAAGTCTTCTGAGTCTGCGGAGGGTTTTCTTGAGCGCGTCGCCGAATTCCTGTTCATGGCTAATTTCTCGAAGAGCGATTCTGCGTATCTCCCTATAAAATCGCTAAGGGATCGCCAGTGGTTATCACTTGAGATCCGCAGTCTCGATCCGAGCCCGGTCATATCCGGTCTTGCCGATACGGTCCACGCCACCGTACTGATCTCAGGAACGCTCTCGCCTGCGGACGCTTACGAACTGTACTATTTCGGGCAGAACGGGAGGGTAGAGAAGCTGATGATCCCGAACCAGTTCCCGAAGGAGAAACGGCTCGTGCTCGGGGCAAAGGATGCAACCAGCCGGTCTGCATACCGAAACGATACCAACAATCGAAGAGATATAGAACTGCACATATCCGCCTTGATAAACGGCGTGCCTGGCAACGTCGCTGTTTATTTCACATCCTATTTCATGATGGATCAGTATCTTGAGTATTGTGAGCAAACGGCTTATGACTCCGGGAAGAAAGTATATACAGAGCCGAAAGAAGCGAGAGATGTCCCGTATATCTTAGGCGAGTTCTTTGAATCCGGAAGCAGTGAACAGAAAGGGGTTTTGCTGGCAGTATGCGGCGGGAAGATGAGTGAAGGAATCGACTATTACGGAGAAGCACTTAAAGGTGCTATCGTTGTCGGGTTTCCATTAGCCGCGTTTTCAGAGGTGCAGAAACTGGTCAATTCGTATTATCAGAGAAAATACGGGAAAGAGAAAGGGATGTTCATCGCATACACGCTTCCAGCGATCAATAAGGCGCTTCAGGCACTCGGCAGGGTGCACCGGTCGGCAGAAGAGACCGGGGTTCTGGTGCTCTGCGATTCGAGATTCTCACAGTCGAAGGGGCTTGGTGTGCGCCAGTATCTGCCAGAGTGGATGCAGGACGAGATGATCATCTGCGATGGCGCGTGGTCGGAGGAACTGGTGCGTGGGTGGGGTGGGGAGAGTTCACACTGATTTA
>JAYEFK010000049.1:0-2215 GCA_034658575.1 Methanobacteriota archaeon | reverse complement strand
CGGTGGCGAACCAATAAATATCATGCCGCGCATCATACATCAGAAGGATTCACCATGCCACTGAACATCGGAATGCTACTGATCTGGATCTCATTTGCAAGCTGTCTCGGCGCTGTAATCTATGGAATCTGGCATTATTTCATCAGGAACCCCCAAATGCGCCTTGCATCCCGGAGATTCGAGATGATAAGTCTTGTTACGTGCACTCTTTCCGCTATGCTGCTCATGTACTATCTGCTGGAGGTCAGGGCGTACTACCTGTACGTATATCGATTTTCCTGCGAGACATTCCCGCTGCTCTACAAGGTATCCGCGTTCTGGGCTGGACAGGAGGGTTCGCTCTTTATCTGGGCGTGGTTTACGCTTGTGTGCGTGGCACTGGTGCGGATGCGTGCTGATGACCGGATCAGCGAGATTGTGAGGATCACAGGTCTTTTTGTGGCGGCGTTCTTCCTTCTACTGCTTGCCATCAGAAGCCCGTTTGCGCTTATCTATGGGATCGATAACCAGACATGGAACCTCCTTTCAACGAATACCGACCTCTTTGCCGCCCCCTACTCGGTGATCGAGAGTTACCATGCGCAGGGCATGAACCCGCTGCTCCGTAACCCGTGGATGGTAATCCATCCGCCGGTGGTCTTCCTCGGATACGCTGCCGCGGTGATACCGTTTGGGGCTGCTGCTGGCTATCTCCTGACCGATGACCGACGGTGGATGGAGATCGCTCGCCCGTGGAGCAGGGTTACGTGGCTCTTCATGACGCTTGGCATCGGCATCGGCGGGTTCTGGGCTTACGAGGTCCTTGGATGGGGCGCATGGTACTGGGGATGGGACCCTGTGGAGACATCTTCGCTCATCCCGTGGATTGCCCTGACCGCGTATCTGCATACACAGTTTCGGATGAATCGGAACCATGAATACGGACTGCTTGCGCCCGCGCTTGCGATGCTCTCGTTCATTCTGGTCATATTCGCAACCTTTGTCACACGGAGCGGCTTGTGGGCGTCACAGCACGGATTTGCAACATCGGTTGAGGCGCAGATCATCGGCGTGTTTCTGGCTGGACTGTTTCTGGTGTCTGTTTATGTGTTGCAGCGCAGATACAGGATGGAGTCTGGTGCTGCGCAGCCCCGGTCCCTGTAATCAAAAGGTTCTTTGATGATAATGGATACTACTATGATCACACCTCTGCGGGGGTTGCCAAGCCAGGTCAACGGCGCAGGATTTAAGCTCCTGTTGTGAAGACATTCGAGGGTTCGAATCCCTTCCCCCGCATTCTCACCCCATTCCTACGACCGTCACAGCCCGAACCGCTCCCGTATCGTGCGCTCGCGCAGGACCTCGTACCCGAGATCCTCGATTGCCGCGCTGATGCGATTCCGCTGGGCAGCGTTCATCGACTTCCGGTCGAAGTATGCGAAATCTGCGTTCGATTTCAGAAGCGCGTCGCGGATCAGTCCGTCGTCGAGAGTGTCCAGTTGGTACTTCGGGAAGTTGTGCCCGAATGTGATCTCGGTCTCGAAGATCAGCTTTGTCTGCCTGTGCGCATAATGCCCCCCACCAAAGCCAACAGCTACCGGATAACCGGACGTGCGCACCTCTCCACCCGGATCATGATTTGAATCCGGATCGGGATCTGAATCTAAATTTGAATCTAAATTCAGATCCAGGTCCAGAATCGCGCTGGCAACGATCCTGCCTGCACCCGGATCTGCCCATTCGGCTTCGGTGCTGCCGAGCTCGACGTAGATCGATGGCACAGAGAGTGCGGTCGGACCGTGGTGGGTCGATTCCATAGACACCTCGTAACCGGTACCGGCATCCGCTGCAAGATCGCGCATCGAATGGAGAACCGGTCGCAATAACTGCGGCGCGGCAGGTGCAAGTTCGCGGGGATTTCCTCCGAATTTCGCATCGCCGACATTTCCTGTGAAATGGGCGGAGAATAATCGCTTGCTGCTGTCGCTCTTGTGCTTGGACGCAAAGATGATCAGGTTCGTTGGAAGCCCGCGTCTTTCCAGTTCGGAATCGATGTGATCGCAGAAGATATGGAGTTTGTCGACCTCGACGATCCTTACCCGGTCTGACTCATAGACGCCCCCAACGCGTTCCCAGTCGTGCATCAGAAGTAGGTTTTCTTTGATGTTCATGCTCGCCAGATCGGGCGCGGAACATATTATCGTGGTTTTTCTGTTCATGGTTTTGTGCCTGCTCG
>JAYEFK010000048.1:0-27990 GCA_034658575.1 Methanobacteriota archaeon | reverse complement strand
CCCGAAACCAAACCTGAAAAGAGACTTCTCTAAGGATACTTGTAGAAGACAAGTTTGATAGAGTCGGGATGTACGCACCAAGGCAACGAGGTGTTCAGTCCGCGGCTACTAACATCCGTATCAGATTAGTCTTGCTATATTAGGATCACTGGATGTATGAGCCGACTTCGGTCGGTTCAATTCAGGCGATATCTGGGTCGTACGTTAATACATAGAAATAAAACCGAGCACATCGGCCATAGCGGCGGGGCAACTCCTGTACCCATTCCGAACACAGAAGATAAGCCCGCCCGCGTTTGTGGCGTGTACTGTGGTACGAGAGTCCATGGGAATCTACAAACGCTGATGTGCTCGATTACGGTTTTCTGAAAAGTATCATGGCAGTGATGGTTTTACTATCTGGATGCCAGAGTATGAATTTCAACAGGTTATCTTCTGGCAAGTAAGGGCGCAGCACTGACCTGTGATCCGGCAGCAGTGCTTGCAACAACAATTAAGTAACGCATCACAAAGGATATGCTATGCGGCTCCAGTTCAAGCTGATCCTTCTATTCATCGCGATTTCTATCGTGCCGTTTAGCATCATCGGGTACTACACATACACCCTATCAGCAGAGTCGATGGAGGATCATGCCATCATGCACCTGAACTCGGTGGCGGAGACGAAGGCGAATCATATCGATGCATGGCTTGGGCAGCGAGGTGCTACAAGGGTCATTGCACGCACACCATCGGTTGTTCAGGATGTCACTGTGCTGACAACCGCCGATCCATCGAGTGAAGAGTACCATCAGGCAACAGAGGGGATGGCGAGATTTGGAGATATTGTAACGGATGAATATACCACTTTTGACGAGATCTTCGTACTGGATCCGGATGGCATCGTCATCACATCCACCAATGAGGCGGTTATCGGAGGTGACCGGTCATCGCGTGAATATTACCGTTTTGGATTGAACGAGACTCATCTAACCGGCGTATACGAGTCTCCGACCCTCCACATACCGACGATGCTCGTATCAACCCCGATTCTCATCGATGACCTGACGATCGGCGTAGTTGTCGGGAGGATCGATATGGGTATGATCCACACGACGATACAGGATAGCAGAGGGCTTGGAGAAACCGGCAGGACATTTCTGATTAATAAGGATGGCAACCTCCTCAGCAGTTCCGGAGATGGTGCGGTACCGCCCGTATCCGCATATAATGCCAGCGGAGATTACTGTGGCATCTACGATCGCAATGGAAGAGTGGTCGTTGGTGCTCATGTAAGGGTCTCTGATCCGGGATGGGTTCTGATCGTTGAACAGGACCATGATGAGATACTGTCTGCCCTTCACACGCTTTTAGAACGGGCGATTGCGGTTACGTTTGGTGTCATCATCCTGATCAGCATCTTCTCCATATTTGTCGCGAAGCGGATCGTAAAACCGATCAGGCAACTGTACAAAGAGACCGAGGCAGTGGCTAAAGGAGACTATTCGGTGCAGGTTCCAGTGATAACAGATGACGAGATCGGCACACTGACCGGGCGGTTCAATGAGATGACCTCCAGACTGGGGGAGGCGCACAACAAACTCGAGGACCGAATCGCTCTCGTCAACCGTGATCTTGAGGATCAGAGGAGCAAACTCGAATCCATCCTCCAGAGCATGACCGACTGCGTCTTCGCTGTTGACCGCGATTTCAGAACAACCATGTTCAACCGGGCTTGCGAGGAGTTTACAGGCGTCAGCGCAGATGACGCTACCGGAAGGTTCTGTTACGATCTGTTCCCAAGTACTGAATACGGGACGCGATGCCGCCTCTGGGAGCTCTCGGATGACCATCCCGCCGGCACCTGCTGGCAGACACGCGTCACTGATGGGAGGGGTCGTAGCGTTCCGATCATGACGTGCGGTGCGCCGCTCCATGACGCTGATGGCAACGTCACTGGCTATGTAGAGGTGCTCAGGGATGTCACCGAACTGGCAAAGGTGACCGATGAAATGAGAAGCGCAAACACTGAACTCGAGATTGCAAATGCAGAATTAAGAAAACTCGATCAACTCAAAACAGACTTCTTAAACATCGCATTCCACGAACTGCGGACACCGCTTACATCGATCAAGGGGTTTGCCGGATTCGTGGCTGATGAGAAGCTTGGAGAACTGAACGAAAAGCAAAAAAATGCTCTTTTAAAGGTTGTATCGAACAGTGATCGGATGACTCGCCTGATCAGCAACATGCTCGATATGTCAAAGATACGGTCGGGAAAATTGGAACTGGAGATCGCCAGACTGGACTTATCCGAGTTGATCGGCGGCGTTGTTGCGGGTATGAAACTGGTTGCCGAAGAGAAGAATATCTCATGCACCGCTCACGTCCCGGATGGTCTTGTCATCGAGGGGGATCGTGACCGTATTGAGCAGGTTCTTGTGAATCTGCTCGGCAATGCGATCAAATTCACGCCGGTCGGCGGCAGTGTATCGGTCACCGCAGTTGATCACGAGACCTGTGTCAGGACCTGGGTTTCTGATACCGGAATCGGCATCGCTCCTGATGATCTGGCGCATATCTTTGAGGAGTTCTGGCAGGTCGATAAGAGCAAGGGCACTGGTCTCGGTCTTGCAATTGTAGCAAACATTGTCCGTGAACACGGCGGCGCGATCTGGGCGACGAGCGAGAAAGGGGTGGGCAGCACGTTCGGATTCAGACTGATGAAGAAAGTGCCACAGGGTTCTGGGGAAGCGTGAAGAGGATAACCTGAATTTTGGACATACATCTCATTTAAACACCCCCCCAGTCTCCTTATACCACAAAACAAGATCCAGATGGCTCATAGGGATTCCAACCCCCTCCGAAAGTTCTTTCATCCCTTCCTCTATCTCAAGATACCTCCGCCGCGATAAGGAATCTGGAACCTCCTCGATCACCTGAAGCGATCTCAGATTCTTCAGTATGTGCCTGTCAAGAATCGCAAGATCCTCTCCATGTCCGACGTTCCTCAGAAAATGGCTTGCCTCCTTGTAGCCGATCCCTTTCACATTCCGGACGAGCCACTCCCTTGCATCAAAGGCATCGCTGAACCGGCTGATCCGGGACTTGATGACGAGTTTACCATCGATTATGAACATGTTCCGCGCTTTTATGATGTATCCTGCCTTCTTATACTTGAATCGCACCCCGGTTAACTCCCTGAGAACCTGATCCTCAGTCCCGGCAAGCAGCAGATCCTTATCAAGAAGACGCTCTACGGCAGCCCAAGCGGATTTTGCCTTTGACTGCGGGGTTAATATGCAGAAGACGAGTTCAGCGAAGACTTTTTCCTCGTCCCCGGTTTTCAGGACCGAATCGAACTCATCGAGTCTCGATCGGATTTCATCCCGTATCGAGGTCAGGATCGCTCTTATCTCAGCTTCAAAGTAGGCGTTTCTTACTTTGCGCTTAATGACCTCTCCATCTGCCAATTCAAACTCCCTTCACTGTGTGCGGCTATCCCCCGTTCCTGCAAATCCTCTGCCGGAACCACGGTATAAATCGCACCTGAATCGACCAGCAGTCGCTCTTCCCTTGATTTCTCTGATTTACAGGATTTTTTATCCCCATCTTTACGAATGCAAATCTCATTTTTCCATTCTCCTTTTCTGTCTCGGTTATTCTTCAAAATACTCTTTTATAATCTTCCGTACCCCCTCCATTATCGAGATACAATTTACTGCCTCTTCTTCCGCCGCTGTTACACCGGGATACCTTATCTCTACTGCAAAACTGGAAAGTTCTATTAACTCCGCATTGTGCTCTTCTAAAAGAGGCACGAAATGTTTACATTTTTCCAACAGGAGATCAAGGTCATGGACCTTCCCAAACTTTATGTCGTTCTCTTGTAATATTGCTTTCATATATTTCTCTACACATTGCTGGGCGTGAAAGCATACCGCATCATAAATAGGGTTTTTAGCCTCATATTCCCGATTAACAACACTAAAATCACCCTCTGCTTTGCCTATCCATTCTTTTGTCAGTTCTTTCATAAATGGACTCCGTTGGTTAATATATTTTTTATAAAGAAATCGCCCAAATTTAGTCGTTCGTTAATCTGTTGTGGCGTTCTCACGATCAGGTCTATGGGAACTTTCACACCCAATCTTTCATCCAACTTCATGCGGATTAAGGCGGACTGTTTGTAAGGCTTCAATTTGGTATCCATAATAACTAAAATATCAAGGTCGCTGCTCGGCGAAGGTTCTCCGGAAGCAAAAGAGCCGAATAAAATCACCTTCTCTACGTTAAACTCCTTTTTTACCAGTTCTCCGACTTCTTTTACTATTTGTTTCATCGTTACCTCAGCTACTCTCCAACCACCACAAGCGTGCCGCCTTCTCTCTCCATCTCCTGACCTGCACCTCTCCCCTAATCATCGTATACTTTGACGGTCCATTCGTGATGAGGATATGGGAAAAAGGTAATACCGGTTCCAGCTCCAACTGACAGATTTAACACAGACAGGACAAGCCACCCTCCCGGCACTTCTGCCCGGTAATGTTTAGGAAACGCAGATAGTCCTGCTACTGTCTGGCGAATTTTTTCCCAGTACAGCCCATTTGCTCGCTCTTCTTCCATTTTCTTTCCTCCTTCCAGTTCTTTTATTTTATCTAATATTCAAGGTCAGGTTCCGACACCGATCCGCATCTCCACAGATTCGACCGTCCAGTCCTTCACAAGATCCCCGGATGCCGCGGCATCGGCAATCGATATCTCCTTTGCACGAACCTCTTCTGCGATGAAGCTCTCCATGCCCTGTAAGAGACCTGCGATCCGTTCGTCCGACAGCTCGACCGCAACCCGGATCCAGTCATTCACCTCGAGGTCGAGTTCCTTTCGCATATCTTGAATGCGGCGGATCACCTCTGCCGCGTACCCTTCTGCCTCGATCTCCGGCGTTAGCGAGACATCGACATACACAATACCGTGAGCGAATTCTGACGCGAAAGCGAACGTGGGGACGGTTCTTTCGAAACTAACCATCTCGTCTGTGATCAGTGTTCCATCGAGATCGTAGCTTCCGGCAGCCTCGATCGCATCCTTAATCGCGCTCGCATCAGCCCCTCTGATAGCGTCCGCAACAACCCCTGCATCCTTCTTGAATGCGGGACCGAGTTTTGCCATGGCAGGGATCGCCTCAACGCCGAGTTCAGCCCATTCCTCGCCAACTCCGAGCAGGACGATCTCCTTTGCGTTCGCCTGTTCTGAGAGCACACCTTCGAGCGATCCGACGGCACGCACCACTTCCTCTCTTGCGGGCGCGATCACGACCCGGCTTATGGGCCACCTGAGTTTTCTCTTTCCTGCTTGTCTTGCGTTTGCAACCGCTTCCACGACCCTTCTTATCTCTGCCATGTCCGCCTCAAGCTGCGGATCGACCAGGCTCTGGTCAGGGATGAGCCAATCGCACGTATGAACCGATTCTCCTCCCTCGAGGTTCTGATAGATCGCTTCTGCAAGGTACGGCATTACAGGGGCAATCAGACGCGTGACCGTCGTTACCACATCATAAAGCACCCTGTAGACCGCGAGTTTGTCAGGATCTTCCGCTTCAGTCCATGTGCGCGGCCTGATCAACTGGATGTACCATCTTGAGAGATCGTCGAGCACGAACTCGATGATTGCACGGGTCGCGGTGTGGAGCTTGTATTCATCCATCGCAGACGTGACATCGCGTATAAGTGAGTTTGCCCTCGATAGAATCCAGTGGTCCTCAGGTCTCATCGCATCGCGCACTGATTCGAGCGAGACCGCATCTGCCGCTGGATCGAAGCGGTCGAGGATCATGTATGGCAGCGGAAACCTGTAGACATTCCAGAGGATGTTTATGAAGCGGTGCACGGTCTCGACCTCGCTTAAATTAAACTTCAGGTCGTCCCATGGCGCGTTCGTGGATAATAAGTACATGCGCAGCGTATCAGTCCCGACCTTCTCGATCACTGCCTCCGGAGCAACCACATTGCCGAGACTCTTCGACATCTTGCTTCCTGCCTCGTCCAGCGTGAACCCGTGCACGAGCACGTTCCTGTACGGGATCTTCCCGAATGCGACCATTCCGGCGCCGAGCTGCGAATAGAACCACCCGCGGGTCTGGTCATGCCCTTCCACGATGAAGTCGGGGGGCCACATTGCATCGAACGCACTATTATCGCGCGGATACCCAAGCGTCGCCCACGAGGCGACCGCGGAATCGAACCAGACATCGAAGACATCCTCGACCCTCTGCATCGTTCCGCCGCACTGGCACTCGAATGTTACCCGGTCGACCCAGGGTCTGTGCAGGTCTGGTGGCACGGAAGATGCAGACGCACGCTCTTCGAGTTCATCGCGGGTCCCGATCACCTCGTATTTCCCGCACGAGTCGCAGACCCAGATCGGGATCGGCACACCCCAGTACCGCTGCCTCGATATGCACCAGTCCCGTGCTCCGGATACCCAGTCATGAAACCTCGCAGATCCGGCCCAGTCAGGATACCAGCTCACCTTTGCGATCTCATCGAGCATCGCATCCTTAAGCTCTGAAATCTTCAAAAACCACTGCTCGGTTGCAAGATAGATGATCGGGGTCTTGCACCGCCAGCAGTGCCCGTACCTGTGCACGATCTTCCCGCTTGCAAGCAAGAACCCACGCGCATCGAGATCATCGATGACGGTCTGGTCTGCGTCCTTGACATAGACGCCAATGTACTGCTCTACGTCTGCCGTGTACCTCCCGTCAGGTCCCACCGGGCAGAAAGCGGGAAGTCCGTACTTTAATCCGAGTTCAAAGTCGTCCACACCGTGACCCGGTGCGATATGTACGCATCCGGTGTTCTCGGTGGTCACAAACTCTGCCGGAAATACGCTGTGTGTAAATTCGTTCTGTGCAGGGATTATATCCGAAAGCGGATGATTATATTGCATCCCTACCAGATCGCTTCCGTGACAGACGTCGATAAGTTCGTAATCCTGATACCTGCCTTCCCGGAGCACATGGTCGACCAGATCGGAAGCAAGAATCAGTATCTCGCTTTTGCCATCCATGTACGCCCGTACCTTTGAGTACTCGAAGTCAGGATGCACGGCAACCGCGATATTTGCAGGAATCGTCCACGGAGTCGTTGTCCAGATGACGATGAACGTATCCACCTCATCCAGCACCGGAAATTTGACATAGATCGACGAATCGGTCCGATCCCAGTACTCGATCTCGGAATCGGCGATCGCTGTCTCGCATCGCGGGCACCAGTTCACCACACGAAGACCCTTTTCGAGCAGATCCTTCTCGTGCGCTTTCTTTAGCGTCCACCAGACCGATTCGATGTATTTTTGCGAAAGCGTCATGTACGGGTCGTCCCAGTCGAGCCACACCCCAAGATGCTTGAACTGCCCCGTCATGTCCTTCATATTCTGTATTGCGAACTCCTTGCATGTAGATATGAATGAATCCATTCCGTACGTTTCAATATCCCTTTTTGTTTTGAACCCGAGTTTTTCTTCGACTTTTACTTCGATCGGGAGTCCGTGCATGTCCCATCCGGCGCGATCTATGACGTGATACCCGCACATAGATCTGTACCGCAGGATCGTGTCCTTGATGATCTTGTTCCATGCGGTTCCGAGATGGATGTGTCCTGTGGTGTATGGGGGACCATCCACGAAGAAGAATGGCTTTTCGTCTTTTCGCAGGTCCCGGACACGCTTGTATGTATTGTTATCATCCCAGAATTGCTGTATCGATTCTTCTATGGTTTTTGCATCGTATCTTGCGGTAATCGTTTCCATTATGTGATCTCCTGTGATATGATCTCTGTTTGGGAATCATGAAGGTTTCTGTGATTGGGCTGTCGCCGATAATTCGAGCAGGTACGGCACTTCTGGTTTAATAAATAAGCGAGACAGAGGGACAGAACGGAATCCGGCAATGGACAGAACAGGTAAAGCACAGGATCGCGATCGCGAGCGGAAAGGGTGGCGTCTGCACCAACGGCCACGCGGCTGCGCACACACAGCCTTCAGGGCAGCGCGCTCGCGGTGTGCAAGTGTATGCACCCATCTGATCTCATAATTTGAATATAACCTCGAACACAGAAGAGTCGGAAGAACTGATGAGATAGGTAAGCATTTTATCTATGACGAAACACTATTTTTATTGGTAGGTGTTATGTATGGAAACCGTAACAATCCCCAAAGAGGTCTGGAGTCCCATCTCGAGTCTGGTGCACCGCGGTTTATTCGAGAATGAAAGATCAGCTATCGTAAACATAGTGCACGACTTGAGTCTGTCCAAAATGAAAGAATATGAAATGGCTATGCAGAGATTTGAGACAAAATATGGTGTTATTTTTGAAGATTTTGAACAGCAGCTAAATTCATCGGATAAGGAAGATTTTGGAAGATGGGATGACTACATTGAATGGAAGGCATACTCCGGAGCATATCATTACTGGAAATCCGTACATGAGGAGTCGTCCCGATGCTTGTAGTCAGAACGATAACGATTTTAAGAAGCCATCGTAGTGTCGTCGAACTTCGCATCACAAAAACTCTGGTCGAGCCTGATATTGAACTGATCAAAGCGAATGCAACCCTGAAAGACGGCTCCGTTTTGTACGTATCAGAAGTTGCCGGAGCGGGCTTTCGAGATTATTCGTATCACTGGCAGAAGGGAGATAAATTGATAAAACGGTGGGATAATGCCCCGCACCACAAAGAACTGCCCGATTTTCCACATCATGTCCACGAGGGGGCAAACATCCTTTCCGGACATGCTGTGAATTTGACGGACATTCTTGTACATATTTAGAATGAGCTGAAAAGACATGAAGTATAGTTCATTAAAAATAGTATTATTTTATGTAGCCAGCATAAGTTACCGCTCATTCCGTAGAGACCACCTGCGAGCATGAACACAATCAAGATATGCCGACAAGTTTAAGTATTCGGAAAGTCAATTTTCTTCGGAGGAACTAAAGTGGCAGAGTATGTGCTGAGAGTCGGAAAGAAGGGGGAATTGTACACCCCAAAGAAGATGCGATCACAGATAGGTATGCGCCCCGGAAACGAATTCGTTGCAGTTATTGCAGGCGAAAAAGTCATTTTAGAGAAGCGAAAAACGATTGTCGATTTATTGGAAGAAGATGTGATAGCAACTGTAAGCGAAGAAGAGATCAAAGATGGGCGGAAAATATTAGAAAAAGAGCTATTGGAGAGATGACTTGAAGTTTAGAGAGTTATATCTGGATACGACTTACGTCATGCCGTTTTTTCATCTTGACATAGATGTAAAAGGATTTTCCAGAAACGGGTATAAAGAGATCATAAAATCGTTGGATAAGATTCATCTGAGTGAGATTTCCTTAATCGAGGCAAAGGCTAAAAGTCTGAAGGTACGTGAGAAACAATCTGACGTTAACAAAAAGTTCAACGAGGGTCTATCCGTTTTATCCTCTGATAAAAAAGTCGTGATACACGGATATGGATCTATGGATGATGCAATGTTCAACGAGTTTATACTGCTCGGACTTGACTTCTTCGATGCGGTGATTCTGGCGCAATCGTGTACCGTCGGAAACCTGCTCACAGAGGATTTGAAACTGCTACAGCTCAAAGATACTGGCGTTAAAATAATCAACTGGGCGGCTCTTCAGACAGAGATGGGGGTGTGAGATTGGCTTGTGGAGGAAGTACGATATGTGTTGTCACACTATGGTACCGCCAATGGATTTGAAGTGAACGCGCCCCGCCCTGGATTTTTCGCGCCTGCCTGCGACGGACATCGCCGGCTGTGCGGCTGCGGTGTGCAGCGTGTAAGTGGAAAGTGGCTACGTCTCCTCGAGAAGCCGAAAGCCGAGGTTGAAGTTGCGGTTGCCCGGGACGTCGCTGCCGCGGTACGCCGGACGGCAGTACCTGGCAAGGCTGCGCCAGCTGCCGCCCCGAAGGACCCGGTCGGGACTATCTCCGCTTTCCCACGCGCTGCCGTCGGTTGGCGCTCCGTCGTAGTCACTGCGCCATGTGTCCTGCACCCATTCCCGGACATTGCCGTACATGTCATACAGCCCATAAGAATTGGGCTTCTTTCTTCCGACCGGATGCGTCTTATAGCCTGAGTTGTCATCATACCACGCGTAATCGTCAAGTTTAGATTCGGAATCGCCGAATGAGTATCTTGTGGTGGTTCCTGCCCGGCAGGCATATTCCCATTCAGCTTCGGATGGCAGACGGTATTTGTCTGTGCCCTCCTTCTCGTTGAGTTTCTTGATGAACTCCTGAACATCGTTCCACGACACCTGCTCGACAGGCAGGTCGTCGCCCTTGCAATGTGATGGGTTGTTGCCCATAACCGCTTTCCATTCTGCTTGGGTCACCGGATATGTGCCAAGATAAAACGGTTTGTTAATCTTCACTTTGTGCACAGGTTTTTCTGGATCATATTCTTCTGACCCCATCATGAACTCGCCCGCGGGGATCAGTGTGAACTTCATGCCGATGCTGTTGTCCTGTTCTGCTAATTTTTTCTGTTGTTCTTTCTTCTTCCGTTCCGTCTCTTCTCTTGCTTTTCGTTCTCTTTCCTTCTTCTCCTCTTCTTCCTTCCGGATCCGTTCTTGCTCTTCTTTTTCCTTCTTCTGCTGTTCTTCCGCCCCCCTTCGCAACCGCTCCTTTTCGTCCCTCTTCTTCCTCTCAGCCTCTTCCCGCGCTCTTTGCTCCTCTTCTTCGCCCCCATCCCGCAGCCGCACGACATTTGCTGCCCCCACACTCGAACGCTGCACCACGCTATCCTCAATCACCACGTTCCCACCACAGGTGCCATCGATCTCGCAGAAGCTCAGGAGGTTGCTCCGCTGGACGACGGAATCCTTGATGCTGATGTTGAAGACCGGCTGCACCCTGCCAAATCCCTCAAACTGCTTTTCAAGGTTGCGCCCGATTTCAGCGAGAAGCCCGGTGATGTCACCCGGATTATCTCCTGCCGCAAACACCTCGATACTTTCAGTATCCCTACGGATACTTATTTTTATCATCAGATCTTTCTTTGTTACCTTTGTTCTGCCGTAATACCACGCCTCATAATTCTTCTCATCCGTGGTCTTGAATGTTTTGACATGTCGCACGTCATGCAGCTGGATTGCGCTTTCACATAGTCCCATGAGTTCGGACGGCGCAATCCTTCGCTGGATGGCGTAGACCTTGCTGTCATGGAATGCAGATCCGGATATGAGTTCTTTGAGCCTGCCGATGTTGATGTCCTGCTCGGTGCGAAATATCGGGCAGACGACCTGTATCTTCAAGGTCTCCATCTGCACCGAGTCGAGCCGCCCGGAAGCATCCTTGAACCTGACAAAGCAGTCGAGATCGGTCCCCTCCTTCACACATATCAGCGGGTCAAGGTAGAGCGCGATGGTTCTGTCCGAATCCGGATAGATGTTGCCGAGAAGAATCTTGCCCCTCCTTTCAGAATATTCATCGGGTTCGTGCCGGTCAAAATGAAGGATATTCTCATCGATCACAGGATCAAGCGCAACATCGAGGATCGCGGCATCGGACAGGTTCTTAACAGAAATCTTTGCGCGAATGCATCCGCCGAAGAACTCGTACTCGCGGAGTATAATTGGCTTTCTTGCATCGCGGGGTGTCTTGCTGTCCTCCATCTGTTTCACTTCTTGATCTCCTGTGACAATCAATATGCTGTTTTTCGCCAGTCTTGTCTATGGAACCTTCTGCCAGCCAGAATTTAAGGCAATTCCTGCAACATGGTTTTACGGATAAAACCCTAAAATGTTCCATCTGCTTTTCAGGTGTCGAAGGCATATCACTCGCAATCACGGTCTTCTCATTCCGGTTATGAAAATGATGCGGGAAAGTGGCTGCGGATGCCCGGATTTTATGAAGGTGATAAGCAGGAGGTGATCGGCTGCAAAACAACCATACCCAATAATCCCCCACCGCTTCAACGTGGATGACAGTCATCGTCACCCACCAATCAGCTCACAGAGAACGTCCTTTTTGAGTAAATACCCATCCTTCTTTTTCAGTTCGTCGATTATCTGCACCAGATCAAATTTACCGATCAATCCTCTCTTTTTACATGCAAGCAGCAATTCTGGGATGTTGAATGTATGTACTCCTTCTGCACCTGCAACACCCTCCGCTTTTCGATCCTCTATAAACGCAATCCCCTCGCCTGCAGATGCGATTACGCTCAGTTCACCGACCCCAAGCATGGGGTATCTGTCTGCCAGATGGGAGAAATCAGAAGATTCTATCAGTGCGACAGTTCCTTTTGAGAGCTCGCTAGCTAATGATTTTATCAATGACCGACACTCATTCATCTCATCGTATACTTCATACGTTATGTACAGATGGTCACAAAACAGGAGTATCAAATCTATGCGATCGATCTTTAAGATTGCGCTCAAGAACCCGGTGTCGGCTATAACAGGTCTGCCAGTTCTTCTGACTTCACTCTCAACTCTTCTGCTGATTCCGGTCCCCTCCTCAAGGGAATACCATTTTTATATAAAAGATTTTTCATGTCTTCATAAGACATATCTGCAATTTCACACGCCTTACCCATGCTGATCTTGTTACATTTATATAGTTCTATAGCTGCACTCTCTCTTAAATTCCTATGTACCGTGAAGAACATTTTTAGTGCATCGTGTACAATTTCATCCTTATTATATCCAAGTTTTGTTGATGCGTAAAGCATATATTGCGTGTCCAGAGTTTTCATGCGTACCCCGTGCCGTTTAAGTTGTGTACGGTTATGCGTCTCGTAACATAAGAGTTGCTGCGAGGATATCCTGGTCATCCATGCCCAGCTTACATCTCCAAAAATCCATGTTGAGATAACGACCGGAAACCGGTGCCTTCGAAGGTATCCTGTTTTTCATAATATTTTGATGTGAATATTTTTAGCATGGTATTAACGTGAATTTTTTCGCGCCCGCCTTGCACCTCCGGCTGTGCGGCTGCGCACGCACAGCCTCCGGGCAAGCGCACCGTTGTCGCGGCATGTAGGTATGTACAGCATGTAAATGGTAAAGGGGTAAAGTGGAAAGTGGCTACGTCTCCTCGAGAAGCCGAAAGCCGAGGCGGGTGCTGCGGTCGCCCGGGGCGACGCCGTAGCGGTACGCCGAACGGCTGTACCTGTCAATGTAGTCCCAGCAGCCGCCCCGAACGACCCGGTAGGCACCATCTCCGCTTTCCCACGCACCGCCATCGGTTGGTGCGCCATCATAGTCGCCATGACATTTGTCCTGCACCCATTCCCGGACATTGCCGTACATGTCATACAGCCCATAAGAATTGGGCTTCTTTCTTCCGACCGGATGCGTCTTGCTGCCTGAGTTGTCATCATACCACTCATAATCGCCAAGTTTTGATTCGGAATCGCCGAATGAGTATCTTGTGGTGGTTCCTGCCCGGCAGGCATATTCCCATTCAGCTTCGGATGGCAGGCGGTATTTGTCTGTGCCCTCCTTCTCGTTGAGTTTCTTGATGAACTCCTGAACATCGTCCCACGAAACTTTCTCAACAGGCAGGTCGTCACCCTTGAAACACGATGGGTTGTTGCCCATGACTTCTTGCCACTCTTTCTATGTGACTTCATATCTGCCCATGTAAAACGCTTTTTCGATTGTTACATGATGAACTGGTCCCTCATTACTATACCTGCCATCTTCATCCGACGGCGACCCCATATCAAACTCGCCCGCAGGTATCATCACGAACTCCATGCCGATGGAATTTGTGATAGTCTCCTCCAAATCAGCGGCTGATGTGGGCGTATGCGAGACCGTTGGAGTTGCGATGGTGGTTGGGGTAACTTCTGGCGTGGGCGTCTGTGAAACTGTTTGGGTCACCCCGGAATCCGGGGGCACGTCCGGGGCGGCGGTGCGTGTCGGTAGCGGCACTGTTTCCGATGGAGGAGGCGCATCATTCGAATCCGGCGCAAGCATCCAGAACCCGATCAGCACCACACCAAGCGCCACCGCCACCGCCATAATCGTTTTCTGCGAGACTCCCTGATCCTCTGCTGCACGCCTCTCCCGTTCCTTCCTCTCCGCCTCTTCTCTCGCCCGCCTTTTCTCCTCTGCATCCTCTTTGATCTCGGTGCGCTGCACCACACTTCCCTCAATGTTCACAGACGCTGCGCCCTCCCCACCGGCAAATGTCGTCCGCTGCACCACCGAATCGATGATGTTTATAACCTGCTCTTTCTTGATGATCCCGATCTCCCTTGCTTCGGCACTCAGGACGGGATGGCGCAGGTTGTCCAGAATCTCGTTCAAAAAACCGTTCAAGCCGTGTCTCTTGTCCGAGTTTGCACGCAGGAGAACCTGAGTTACGCTGTCATATTCCTTGACGACCGCAGTGAGCAGGTAATACGCCTTCTCACCGAGCGCATCACCTGCAAGATAGAGTATCGCGCCATTCTCGATCGGGACTTCATCCACCCGGTATAATCTGTTCTTACAGGTGTGGAAAAGAAAATCCACAACTTTATCGACCGCTATCCCCTCAAAATTGATGCCGCGCTCTTCCAAGTATCCGGTATCCAGAAACGAGAGGAAATCAGCCCGCGTAATTGATTTCTCCTTCAGGAACGGGCAGACACAGTGCACCTCTTTGGGTTGCATCTCCAGCGTGTGCCGCTTCCACTGATGGTCTTTGTGACGTATCGTTGTTGCAATCTCCTCTTTATGGATGCAGCCACGTGGTTTTAGTGTGAATTTTGCTGTTCTCGGAACAGTTGGAGGAATCGTGTCGAGTTTTCGGACTTTACTGCCCTCAAGATCAAAGAGAGACTCGCTGTAATCCAGTATGACATCAACATCTAGGATGGCGGACTCGCTGTTGTTGATCACCCTGATCCCAAACCTGACGTTGTTGTCGGGCAGGACTTCGTATCAGCGTTTTATCTCGATGTCAGCCACCTATCAATCACCGTGCGATCTCCTGTGATCTGATCTCTGTTTGGGAATTATGAAAGTTTCTGTGGGCGGGGCTTTTGGACGGAATCCACACAAAGCGGGCGCATCAAAAAGCTTATGAAACGTAAGCGCATCAGGGTCACTATGTGGAGCAAATATTCGGTAATCATTATTCTGATAGTTTCGATGATCATTAGTGGCTGCGTCGATCAAGGACCAGAGGAACCACCAGAACCGCAGGAACCCGTTCAACCGGAAAAGCCGGTTCTCAAGACTGAACCGATCGATCTATCCGGCACCACCGCAGAAAAGATGGATTTTGCTAAGCATTACTCGTTGGATCCACTGGACATAGCTCTGAACGCCCCGCAATACGATCTGCCCTTGCAGACAAATCAGATCTCAAACTATGAGCCGTTCTCCAGAGAAATCTCTCTCAGCGACGATGCCTTGAGTCTTCTGGAAAAAAACGGCTTCGTTGTCATAGACAATCTTTTTGACCGGAAGGAAGAGGATATCGTACAGCCGTACAAGACGCTTGCTGAAGCCGAGATACCGATCTTCGTCACCACCGACTCGCTGCTGCACCTCTACCATATCCAGTTCGATGAGACGCTGCGGCAGATCGAGGAGAGGGAATTTTACGACCTCATCTGGGAGATCAGCGAGCAATTGCTGGACCGTTCTATGGAATCATACGAAAGTTCAGATGGGGATCTGAAAGAAGCGTCAAGAAGGAATGTTGCTTACTTTTCGGTCGGTCTGAGTCTGCTAAAGCCAAAGCCGGAGCAGGTCTGCCAGAGTGAGAACGAATGGGAATGCACCGATGCTTACTTCAAAAAAGAAGATCTAACAAGTTATACCTTCGAGGTCCCGCCTTATGTCAGGGATGATGTCGAAGCCGAATTAAAATTGATAGAATTGCATTCCGGATTTACAGAGTCCCCTATCTTCATTTACAACGAGGATTACTCCCAGTATATCCCGAGAGGACACTATACCAGATCGGAAAAATTAAAGAACTATTTCAGAGCGTTTATGTGGTACGGCAGGATGAGCATGCTCCTCAAGGGCTCGGATGCGATACCGTCGGGAACGACCAACCCCTACGATCCGAAGGGTCTCATCTCACAATACGATGTACGAATCCAGACGACGGGCGCCTGCCTGACAGCATCCGAATTCGCCAGCGATGGAGAATTGATGGGCAAGTGGGACCGGATATATTCGGTAACCGCTTTTTACGTGGGGCTCTCTGATGATCTGGGTCCGTATGAGTACATCGATGCGTTAAACTCGGTTTTCGGGGGTTCATTCGATCCGGCTGATCTGGATGACGGGGCAATTGGGGAATTGAGAGCGAAACTCGCTGAGTATGGGTCGCCAGAGATATATGGTGGGACCGGGAATTGCGTGATATTACCGCCATTTACACCAGAGCAGGCTGACCAGTGCCTGAACAACACTGCAGGATTCAGGTTGATGGGGCAGCGGTTCATCCCTGATTCGTACATGTTCACGAACCTTGTCGGCACATACACCGGCATTTACCAGGGCGATGGGGAAAAACCATTCACATTTATCATCGATGGTGCCGGAAGACAGGTCAGGGGATTTCCCCGCGGTCTCGATGTCATGGCGCTCCTCGGATCGGATCGATCGAGGGAACTTCTGGACGAACTGGACGACTCCAATTACAAGGAATATGACCGCCAGTATGGGGCGCTGGAGGATGAATTTGACTCCTTTGACGCAGCAGAGTGGAACAAAAACCTCTACTGGTCGTGGCTATTCGCGCTAAAGCCCCTTCTCGATGATCGCGGCGCGGGCTACCCGACGTTCATGCAGACCGATGCATGGCAGGACAAGGAACTGACCACGGCTCTGGCATCATGGGCAGAACTCAGGCACGACACGATCCTCTATGCCAAACAGAGTTACACCATGATGACTACGAGTGCCCCACCCATGGAAGAAGAGAAACCCGTTGTCGGATACGTTGAGCCGGTTCCCGAGTTCTACAACCGGTTGCTTGCGCTAACAAGGATGACGAACAGCGGTCTTACCGAGATGGATGTTCTGGACGCTTCATCAAAGTACAGACTGGCAAACCTCGAGAGCATACTTGCGAGACTTGTCAACATCTCGTCAAAGGAACTTGAGAACGAGGAGCTCTCAAAGGATGATTACGACTTCATAAAGAATTTTGGCGACAATTTGGGTGGCGTCATCGCTGATGTCGATGATAAGGCGAAGAAGACGACAATCGTCGCTGATGTGCATACCGATGGCAATACAGGGCAGGTTCTCGAGGAGGGCGTGGGATACGTCGATCTGATCATTGTTGCATACAAACTCCCCGATGGAAGAATCCTTGTGGGGGCTGGTCCGGTCATGAGTTACTACGAGTTTAAGTATCCGATGGATGACCGGCTCACAGACGAGGCATGGAGGGAGCTTCTGGATTCAAATCCGCCAGAGATGCCGGAATGGGCAGCAAATTTCGCTGAAGATTGACGCAGAAGTTCTGTGATTGCAAACCATTGTTCCCAAACCCGATGTTCTGGGGCAGGGTGTGCCGTTGTCAGTTACCCTTCCCCCAGAACTGCCCCAAGAAACTCCCCGGTATACGACCCCTCCACCCTCGCGATCTCTTCAGGCGTCCCTGCAGCAACAACATACCCTCCGCCATCGCCGCCTTCAGGTCCCAGATCGATGATGTGGTCAGCAGACTTGACGACATCGAGGTTGTGCTCGATCACGACAACCGTGTTTCCCATCGCGACCAGGTCGTTTAGCACATTGATGAGCTTCTGCACGTCATGGAAATGGAGCCCGGTCGTCGGCTCGTCAAGTAGATAGATCGTCCGTCCGGTCGCCCTCTTCGAGAGTTCCCGCGTCAGTTTGATCCGCTGGGCTTCCCCGCCTGATAGCGTCGTCGAACTCTGCCCAAGCTTGATGTAGTCGAGACCGACCCTCGAGAGTGTGACAAGCTTGTTCCTGATGGACTGGATATTCTTAAAGAGTATAGCAGCCTCCTCGACACTCATACCGAGGACGTCAGCGATCGATTTGCCCTTGTATTTCACTTCGAGTGTCTCCCTGTTGTAACGCATGCCCTTGCACTCCTCGCACTCGATATAAATGTCAGGCAAAAAGTTCATCTCGATCTTGATGAGCCCGTCGCCCTGGCACGCTTCGCATCTGCCGCCCCTGACGTTAAACGAGAACCGACCGGGTTTGTATCCGCGCAGTTTCGCTTCTTTCGTCCCTGCAAAGACCTTTCTGATCTCGTCAAAGACCTTGGTGTAGGTTGCAGGGTTGGAGCGGGGCGTCCGCCCGATCGGGCTCTGGTCGATCACGATGACCTTGTCGATCGGGGAATCGAAGACGAGATCATCAAACGCGCCCGGCATCGCCCTTGACCCATAGATCTCCTTCGTCAGGGCTTTATAGAGTGTGTCGTAGATGAGCGTCGACTTTCCGCTCCCTGAAACCCCGGTAACAACCGTGAGAAGACCGATCGGGATCTTTACATCGATACCCTTCAGGTTATTCTCCCGGCAGCCGAGAATCCTGACATACCTGCTGCCCTGCCTCCGTTTCCGCGGCGTCTCGATCATCAGGTCACCTGAGAGATACCTTCCAGTCAGGGAGTCCGGGTTTCGTTCGATCTCATCGGGAGTCCCCTCTGCCACGATCTCGCCGCCATGAAGCCCTGCGCCGGGACCCATATCGACGACATAATCCGCCTGCCTGATCGTCTCTTCGTCGTGCTCGACCACAATTAGCGTATTTCCCATGTCGCGGAGTTTTTTCAGGGTATCGATCAGTTTGCGGTTGTCACGCTGGTGAAGCCCGATCGTGGGCTCGTCGAGCACGTAGAGCACCCCGGTCAGGTTGGAGCCGATCTGGGTCGCAAGTCTGATCCGCTGCGCCTCGCCGCCTGAAAGCGTGCCTGCTCTGCGTGAGAGCGTGAGATAGCCAAGACCGACCTTCTCAAGAAAATCCAGCCGTGACCGGATCTCTTTTAGCACCTGCTGCGCAATCTCGCCTTCTTTGTCGGTCAGGCGAAGATTCTCAAAGAACTCGATGCAGTTCGTAATCGAGAGGTCGGTCACATCAACAATCGACCGATCCCCGATTCGAACTGCAAGCACCTTCTCCTTGAGCCGCTTTCCTTTGCATCGCGGGCAGGCAGAGATCCGCATGAACTTCTCAAGCTCCCGCCGCCGGTAATCGGACTTGGTCTGACCGTAGAGCCGCTCTGCCTGCGGAAGCAGCCCTTCCCAGTTCCCTTTGTGCGACCAGGATGCATCCCCGTTCTTCATGGTCATATCGAACTTCACAGTCTCACTCGATCCGTACATCAGCACGCTATACTGCGCCTCTGTCAGGTCGCTGATGGGCGTGAAGATGTCGAATCCGAAGTGCCCGGCAACAGCCGCGAGTTGCTGCACGCGGTAGCCGTCAAGGAAGTTGCGGTACATCGCAACAGCCCCGTCAGACATGGAAAGCCCAGCGTCAGGGATGATCAGGTCGGGATCGAACTCCATCTTGATGCCGATGCCGTTACACTCCTCGCACGCTCCGAAGGGGCTGTTAAACGAGAACATTCGCGGCTCCAATTCCTCAAAGGAGATTCCGCAGATCGGGCAGGCAAGACTTGCCGAGTATGCCTGCTCGCTTCCGGCATCGCCTGCCGCGATGATAAGCCCGTCAGACTGTGCAAGCGCGTTTTCCGAGGATTCGGCGAGGCGTGACCGGTCACTCACCCTGAGCCGGTCGATCACGATCTCGATGTCGTGTTTGACGTACCGCTCAAGTAGAATCTCGTCGTCTGTCCTGTGAATCGCCCCGTCAACCCTGACACGTGCGTATCCTTCGCTGTTTAAGTCTTTGAAGAGTTGCTGGTACGTGCCCTTCTTCTGCCTGACGACCGGAGCGAGGATCGTGATCATCCCGCCGGATTCGTCTGGTTCACCTGATCCGTCTAATTTGTCTAATTTGTCTGATCCGCCTGATCTGCCCGACTCCCCGGATCCGCCCCATTCGGATGCGATCGTGTCTGCTATTCGCTCTGGCGACCGCGACTCGATCCTGACATCGTGGACCGGGCAGTACGGCACCCCGATCCTTGCGAAGAGCAGGCGCAGGTAGTCGTAGATCTCGGTTACCGTGCCCACAGTACTCCTCGGGTTCTTGGAGGTCGTCTTCTGCTCAATCGAGATTGCAGGCGAGAGCCCTTCGATCGTATCGACGTCCGGCTTGCTCATCAGACCAAGGAACTGGCGGGCGTATGCAGAGAGCGACTCGACGTACCGCCGCTGCCCCTCGGCATAGATCGTGTCGAACGCAAGCGTTGACTTGCCAGAGCCGGAGACGCCGGTTATCACGATCAGTTTGTCCCGCGGGAGCGTTACTGTAACGTCCTTGAGGTTGTGTTCCCGCGCTCCTTTGATGATGATGTTTTTCATTGCTGTGTAAAATAGCAGGGTGTGAGAGGTATTAATTTTTTCTCGAGGCGGGATTGTCACATTGTGTGTGCCCGGGTTATGGCTCATCTGTTTCTCTGATCCATGGGTGCTTACGAAGATAGATTTCGATCCTGGCTATAAACAGATAGATATCTACCGATTTCGTACCCGGAACCAGATTCGAGTGTCCAGTATGCAACAATCCCAAATTCATTGAGCTACTCTTCGATTTTGCTCGATGGCTTGCCATAATGATCATTCAGAACTTCTTTGTCGGTTCTCATGCCCGCGTCCGCAGCCTTGCGACCACTGCTTCTACCTGCCGGGCCGCGGTCCCGATGTACTGGTACGGATCCATCGCAGCCGCAATCTCGTCCGCGTTGAGATGAGCGGTAACGGCATCCCGCTCAAGTAACACGTCCAGAAGATGCTTCCCACCCTCATGAGCCTCAATCGAGCACTCCCTTACGATGCTGTGCGCTTCCTGCCTGCCTGTGTGCTCTGCAAGCCGGATCATCACGGATTCTGCCATGTTCAATCCACTCAGCAGATCGAGGTTTCGCTTAATATTTTCGGGATAGAATCTGAGATTAGTTATAATCCTCGTCGTCAGGTTGATCAGATGATCTGTTAGCACAGATGCTTCCGGGAAGACGATTCGTTCGCAGGATGAGTTTGTGAGGTCCCGCTCATCCCAGAGCGTGTTATTCAGAAGTTCCGGCTCAACCATCGCCCGGACGATCCGTGCAAGTCCGCACACCTGCTCTGATTTGATCGGGTTTCGCTTGTGCGGCATCGTCGAGGATCCGACCTGCTTCTTCCCGAATCCTTCCGATACCTCCGCGATCTCGCTTCGCTGCAGGTTCCTCACTGCCGTGCAGATCTTGTCAAGCGTCGTTGCGGTGTTCGCCATCCACATCACGAACTCGGCGTGGCGGTCGCGCTGGACGATCTGGTTTGCGATCTCGACATGCCCGATGCCGAGGTATTCCATCGTCTTCTGCTGGATCATGATCCCGCGCTCCCCAAACGATGCTTGCGTTCCGACAGCGCCGCCGATCTTGCCGACAACGAGCCTCGGACGCAGTTGATCCAGCCGCTCGATATGCCGGTCGATCTCACACGCCCACAACGAAAATCGCATCCCATAAGTCGTCGGAACCCCGATCTGCCCGTGCGTACGCCCCGCGCAGACCGTCTGCTTGTGCGCATCAGCCTGCCCGACGAGAACATCGAGCAAGCGATTCAGTTTATCCCGGAGGATCGATATCGCATCACGGAACTGGAGCGCTGTTGCGGTGTCGAGGATATCGTTCGATGTCGCACCGAAATGCACCCATTTGCCGGCATCGCCGCACTGCTCAGCGATCGCAAGCACCAGAGCCATCACATCGTGCTGGATCTCGTCCTCGATCTCAGTTACCCGGGCAAGCGTCACCGCACCTACTTTTTCTGCGATAACACGTGCGTCCCCTGCTGGGAATAGTCCCGCATCCGCTTCTGCCCTTGCAAGCGAGCTCTCTACGGATAGCAGCTTTTCGAGACGTGTCTCCTCGCTCCACACCGCCTTCATCTCATCTGTCCCGTACCGGTATTCGATTGGGTGAATCGCCATCTGTTTTATTTATAATGAGTCGAGTTTATGAATATTGCGGTTCATGACGCGGTATGCGGATCGCTCCGGAAGCACGAGGGCAGGATATATGGATCAGACAGAGATGGCATGGCAGATCTTCGCAGAAGCAGCAGATCCATTCTGTGAGGAATTGAGAAAGTATCATGGGCTTCCAATGTATGGCGAGGCAAAGAAACACGGTTCAGGAATATTGAAAGGACTCGAGGAGGAGATGGCCGGGACACGATGAAAAAAGATTTAGCCGATCTTAAATATACCTCCAGAGAGATTAAGAAAAAGAGCAAGAAGATATACCGCCAGATCCTTGCAGAGTCCGAAAACTTTGATTGCGGAAATTTCAAGGCGATCGGAACGGATGACCTTGCCAGTCTATTCGGATTGTATGACCTGTATTTCTTCAATAGATTTTTCCATAACAATTATAAAGAGAAGATCTCTTTTCGCCTGTCACGGAGAATGACCCGGGCGGCAGGGAGGATCGCATATACGAAACATGATGGGACCTATACGATCTCGTTATCAACGACGCTCGTCTCACAGACGTTTCATGATGTCAGGCGGGAGGTGACGGTGAACGGTATCGTCTGCCATGATCGGCTGGAAGCGACTATGCGGGTTCTGGAACATGAGATCATCCATCTCCTGGAATGGGTACGGTTTGGAGAAACGAGTTGTTCAAAGCCCCGTTTCAGATCTTTGAGCCGTAATATCTTTGGTCATACCGATGTTACCCACCAACTGGTGACTCAGGTAGAGCGTGCCCATAAAAGATTCAACCTGCGAGTAGGGGATGAAGCGGTGTTTGAACATGATGGGAAGACCTATCGCGGAGTCATATCCCGCATAACCAAACGTGCTACGGTTATGGTCAGGAATTCGGATGGACACTTCCAGGATTCCCAGGGGAACCGGTATAGCAAGTATTATGTCCCTCTTCAGCACCTGAACCGACCAAAAGGTGGATATAAATCAGATTGACCGGTCTGCGTCATCCGCAATCCTTGATCCGATATCTGCCAATACCCTCTATCTTTTTTCACAAAACGGACAAAATCGATACGATAACGGATAGTTTTATATACGCGCATCTCAAGTCTGAAATATGGGCAGATACCAGTTGCGATGCCTGCATTGTAACCAGACGCTTGCGGATCATTACACACTCCATTGCCACGACGACGCGCTGCTCCGCACAGAGTACCAGGAGAAACGGCTGATTCTACGAGACCTCCCCGGACTATGGAAGTTTCAGGAATGGCTCCCGGTCTCAGGAAGCATGGAGGTTGGTGATGCGCCTGCCACCTATAAAAGCGAAGGACTTGCACGGGAACTGGGGCTGCACAATTTATACATCAGTTTCAACGGATATTTCCCTGAGCGAGGGGCTTTTATCAAGACGTGCAGTTTCAAGGAACTTGAATCACCCCCTACTTTCCAGAGATCGGCTGAACACGGCAACGGGACGCTCGTTATCTCTTCCGCAGGCAATACCGGACGTGCATTTGCAGAGACCGCGTCAGATGCGGGACCCCCTCTCGTTGTCGTGATACCGGAGTCGAATATGTACCGCCTCTGGATCACGAACGAGATCTCAGACTCGATCCGGGTGATCGCTGTCGATGGGGACTATTACGATGCGATCGTTCTTGGGGGCCGGATCGGGCAGATGGACGGATTCCGGAATGAAGGCGGCGCAAAGAACGTTGCCAGACGGGACGGGATGGGCATCGTGATGCTCGATGCCGTGCTGTGCATGAAGACGCTCCCGGATCATTATTTTCAGGCGATCGGCTCCGGAACCGGTGGCATCGCTGCTTATGAGGCGTCGCTCCGGTTGATCGGGGACGGGAGATTCGGAGACCGGATGCCACAACTCCATCTGGCGCAGGATTCCGTGTTTGCGCCGATATTTAATGCATGGTCGCACAACCGAAGCACAATTGCGCCTGGGGACGTGCCAGACAAATCACAGATCAGGGGGACGTACACAGACATCCTCTCGAACAGGAATCCCCCGTACGCTGTCAGGGGCGGTGTCGCAGACGCTCTCGCCGATACCGCGGGGCAGGTTTACGCGATCGATACCGATGAAGCGCGCGATGCGAAGCGATTGTTCGAGGACTCTGAAGACATTGATATCCTGCGTCCGGCTGCAATCGCTGTTGCTGCGCTGTGCCGTGCAGTCGGCAGCAATTCTATCGATCCTGATGACACTGTTCTACTCAATATAACCGGAGGCGGATTATCGCGGCTGAAGGACGATTATGCACCCAACCATCTGAGTGCTGATCTTCTGGCAACTGGCGAGAACACGGATGAACTTATGGAGGTACTGGCGCTATGACCGATAGTTCCACCGATATTTCCGATATCACGATTTTGTGCGGCGTTGATAAGGATTGTAACCCCGAATCCGTAGGTGAAATACAGATAAAGGCAGGAGAGATCGTTGGCATCGTCGGACCGACAGGTTCTGGCAAAAGCACGCTCATCTCAGATATCGAACAACTCGCCTGCCGGGATACTCCTTCGAGGAGAAAGATACTGATCAATTGCGAAGAACCGGATCAGATAATGCGGAGGGATCCGAAAAAGAAAAGGATCGCACAGTTGTCGCAGAATATGCGTTTTCTTGCGGACATGAACGTTCTGGACTTCCTGCGGATGCATGCAAAGAGCAGGGGCAAGAACTCGGATACGCCGCAGCAGACGATCAAAACAGCGAATACGCTGACTGGCGAGCCTATATCAGAGGATAGCCAGCTGACAATCCTGAGTGGCGGGCAGTCAAGGGCGCTGATGGTCGCAGACATCGCAATCATCAGCGATTCTCCTGTGGTGCTGATCGATGAGATCGAGAATGCAGGGATCCGGAAGAGAGAAGCGCTTCGATTGCTGTCGGGCAGGGGAAAGATCGTTCTTGTGGTGACGCATGATCCTGTGCTTGCGCTGATGACAGAACGGCGCATCGTTATGAAGAACGGCGGCATCACCGGCATCATCGAGACCGCGGAAACCGAGCGGGAGGTTTGTGCACACCTGTCAGAGCTGGACGAATACATGATGGAACTGCGCGATGCGATCAGGTGCGGGCGCTCGGTTGCAGGATCGTATCCGGATGCTTTCCGCTCGGCAGGCGGTCTCTGATCGCAACTGTTCGGTATTCTGTGGAGCGGTTGCAATCAAGGTCGAATATGCTGCTACCCTACGCTGTTATCAACATCTCGTTTTCAGCCCGTGGTGCATAATGATCCGATATCACATCATCCAGCTCCATAAACTTCTTTACAATCGGATTTTTCTTATTCAGTTTATACATCCTGGCTCTACCAACTTCCCTTGTCGCTACCACGACGCCATTTCTCTCTATAACTTTCCATATATTGAAGAGCGTTGCTCTGCTGATGCCGGCGCCTCTGGCAATGTCTGACTTTGAGTGATCGAATGCTTCGTTATCTATCCAACCCCCTGCAAAAAGATTGATTACCACTCAAAGTCATAGTATAGCTAAAAAGCGATATGGATGGTGATTGCATGCTTATAGAATATATAAATAAAGCTATGGGTACGGCTGTGTATGAGAAACTGGAAGATGGCACCTATTGCGGAAAAATTCTTGATTGCCCAGGTACGATAGCTTTTGCGAATACGCTTTACGACTGCCAAAACGAATTAAAATCGGTATTAGAGGGGTGGTTGATAGTAAAGATCAGACATGGTGATCGACTGCCTGTGATGGATGGTTTCGATCTGAATGTGGGGGTGCCAATGGTGGCTGTTTATGGGTAGATGGAGTCCATGTAAACGTAGAACTTTTGTGAAGAAATTGAGGCGGTTGGGGTTCAGTCCACCTGAGCCCGGTGGGCGTCACTTCTACATGCGATACGGCGCACACACATTAACCATCCCAAACAATCCGGAATATCCTGTACCTCAACTCAAGATGCTCATTAGAGAGATAGAGTACATTCTGAAGAGGAGGATCTCTTTGAGGGAATGGGATGAGTTGTAAAGTATCATCCGGTGTGGGGAGGCGTTTTTGGTGACGTTCGCGCCCGCCGCGGTACCTGGGGGCAGGCACGGCGGCGCCGCCGGGTTTGTTGGTCGGGCGCAGGTCGTGGGGCAGGGGCGTGGCGGTGGCGGGGCGATTGCCGCTGATGCTATCTGATTGCGCGCTGGTTCACGGGCGCCCGGGTGGTCGGGCGGCGGCTCTGCATAGCGATATTTGGGGGGGGGGGTGGAAGGCTTTTTTAGGGGTGGGTTGTGTGTATGGAACGTAACACCCCGGAGTTGATTATTATGACAAGGCGTCCCCCCACAACCGAAATACGTATCGTTTTGCGAACAATTCTCAGCGCGGGCGTGCTCGCGGTGCTGGTGGGGCGGCGGGCGGGATGTGGGTTTGTGGTGGGTGGGTCTCGGGACCGTAGCGTGGATTGAGATACCGGCGAGCATGAAACATTATTTAAAGTACAGTGTCATAGAAAACATCAGGCGATCTCATGGAAGCGAAGAAGAAGCTGACTAAAGAGGAACTGAGGGAACTGGCAAATAAAGGTTATGGTGCATTATCATGGATAAAACTCTCAGAACCATTAGAGAAGAGATTAAAGAGAATAGAGCGGGAGATATCCCGTCGATAATTCTATTGGTAGATACAAATATTCTCGCAGATTATGGGTGGAAAAGAGACGATAATGTGTTGTATCTCTTCGATACACTTGTTGTGGACAATTATGACAATCTTCTGGTTATCGCTCCAAAAATCTCCAATGTTGAGTTTAAGGCTATAACAAAGCACGAACGGGCTGCATGGCTCAATCTCAAAGGTAGTATCGAAGGCAAACTGAAGGATGTATCTCGATACAAGGGATTTAGAAAATTATATACTAATTTAGATGAATCTCGCAGTGAATTGGATAATCTTATATTATCGTTAGACCGCTCGCTGCACGAAGTTCTTGAGATATTATCAAATCTGATGTTTTTCTTTGAAACAGAGCTGCCGCTACAGGATTCGATGGCATTCTACATCTCAAAGGATCCGGAATATGGATTATTGTTCGAAGATGCTCTTGTCTTTTCATTCGTCAAACTCGTTGGAAAATCCCTTGAACACGAGAGTAAGGTGCTTTTCTTAACCGGGGATAGGGACTTCGATGTCGAAAAGGTATTGAAAGAACTGGGCGAGGTTGGGGTTGAGCTCTATTTCAACTCCGGAGAATGTCTGAGGCGTGTTGATGGTTTATTGGCATAGGATCTCGGTATTGGTGCCTTTGCGTTCGAGGCTGCCCGCGATGTCTATGACCTGCACGAGCGCGCGGGTTTGTGGTGGGCACGGGGCGTGGCGGTGGCGGGGCGATTGCCGCTGATGCTGTCTGATTGCGTGGGGGCTCGCGGGTGCCCGGGTGATCGGGCGGCGGCTCTGCATAGCGATATTTGATGGCGGCGGAAGGCTTTTATAGGCGTGGGTTATGTGTATGGGATGTAATACATCGGAGTCGATTATTATGACAAGGCGCCCCCCACAACCGAAACTCGTACTGTTTTGCGAACGATTCTCAGCGCGGGCGTGCTCGCGGTGCTGCTGCTTGTGTGCGCGGGTGCGGCTCCAGAGGGGGAGTGGAATGTAACGTTTGGAGGAACTGACTGTGACTATGCACAATCTGTTCAACAGACTGCAGATGGTGGCTACATTCTTGCAGGATACACGACTTCATACGGCGCGGGTTCCAGTGATATGTGGCTTGTGAAAGTTGATGTGGGTGGAAATGAGCAGTGGAATAAGACATTTGGGGGAACCGGTGAGGAGCAGGCAAAGTCGATCCAACAGACATCAGATGGTGGCTACGTCCTTGCAGGATCCACGAGTTGGAATGCGCGGCTCAAACTCAGTACGGCAGCGCAGATACGCGGCGACCTCAACTCTGACTGC